>NZ_JBHVEU010000366.1:0-9092 GCF_042802075.1 Kitasatospora sp. NPDC057518 | reverse complement strand
GCCCGAAGGGAGCCGCCCACACGGACGAGGAACCAGCCGATCCGATCGGAGCGATCAGTATCAGAAGTCCATGTCACCGCCCGGCATGCCGCCGCCGGCGGCCGCGGCGGCCTTCTCCGGCTTGTCGGCGATGACGGCCTCGGTGGTCAGGAACAGCGCCGCGATGGAGGCGGCGTTCTGCAGCGCGGAGCGGGTCACCTTGGCCGGGTCGATGATGCCCTCGGCGATCAGGTCGACGTAGGTGTTGGTGGCCGCGTTCAGGCCGTGACCGGCGGGGAGGTTGCGCACCTTCTCCACCACGACGCCACCCTCCAGGCCGGCGTTGGTCGCGATCTGCTTGATCGGGGCCTCCAGCGCGACCTTGACGATGTTGGCACCGGTGGCCTCGTCGCCCTCCAGCTCCAGCTTGTCGAAGGCGACACCGGCCTGCAGCAGGGCGACGCCACCACCGGCGACGATGCCCTCCTCGACGGCGGCCTTGGCGTTGCGGACGGCGTCCTCGATGCGGTGCTTGCGCTCCTTGAGCTCCACCTCGGTGGCCGCGCCGGCCTTGATGACGGCCACGCCGCCGGCCAGCTTGGCGAGGCGCTCCTGGAGCTTCTCGCGGTCGTAGTCCGAGTCGCTGTTCTCGATCTCGGCACGGATCTGGTTCACGCGGCCCGCGACCTGCTCGCTGTCGCCGCCACCGTCGACGATGGTGGTCTCGTCCTTGGTGATGACCACCTTGCGGGCGGTGCCCAGCAGGTCGATGCCGGCGTTCTCCAGCTTGAGGCCGACCTCCTCGGAGATCACGGTGCCACCGGTGAGGATGGCGATGTCGCCGAGCATGGCCTTGCGGCGGTCACCGAAGCCCGGGGCCTTGACGGCGACGGACTTGAAGGTGCCACGGATCTTGTTCACGACCAGGGTCGACAGGGCCTCGCCCTCGACGTCCTCGGCGATGATGACCAGCGGCTTGCCGCTCTGCATGACCTTCTCCAGCAGCGGGAGCAGGTCCTTGACCGAGCCGATCTTGGAGTTGGCGATGAGGATGTACGGGTCCTCGAACGTCGCCTCCATCCGCTCCAGGTCGGTGGCGAAGTAGGCGGAGATGTAGCCCTTGTCGAAGCGCATGCCCTCGGTGAGCTCGAGCTCCAGACCGAAGGTGTTGCTCTCCTCGACGGTGATGACGCCTTCCTTGCCGACCTTGTCCATGGCCTCGGCGATGAGCTCGCCGATCTGGGTGTCAGCGGCGGAGATGGAGGCGGTGGAGGCGATCTGCTCCTTGGTCTCCACGTCCTTGGCCTGGGCCAGCAGCTGGTCGGAGACGGCCGCGACGGCCTTCTCGATGCCGCGCTTCAGGGCCATCGGGTTGGCGCCGGCGGCGACGTTGCGCAGACCCTCGCGAACCAGGGCCTGGGCGAGCACGGTGGCGGTGGTGGTGCCGTCACCCGCGACGTCGTCCGTCTTCTTGGCGACCTCCTTGACGAGCTCCGCACCGATCTTCTCGTACGGGTCCTCGAGCTCGATCTCCTTGGCGATGGAGACACCGTCGTTGGTGATCGTGGGGGCGCCCCACTTCTTCTCCAGCACGACGTTGCGGCCCTTGGGGCCGAGCGTGACCTTCACGGCGTCGGCGAGCTGGTTCATGCCACGCTCAAGGCCGCGGCGAGCTTCCTCATCAAAGGCGATGATCTTGGCCATCTGAAGTGGTCCTCCGGGACACGGTCGACTGCTCGGACCAAGGGGTGCCCGCGACGGACGGCCCTGGTGTGCGGGGGTCCATTCCCCTACCGCTCCCGGGGGCCTCACCGACCCGGTCCGCTGTCACTCTCACGCTGTGAGTGCTAACGCCAATGATTAGCACTCCGGGTGGTCGAGTGCAAGCCCAATCGACGATCCGCGAGCCGTCGCCGGAGCCCCGCCCGAGCCCCGGCGGAGCCGCGTCGGGGAACGCCGACGGGCCCGTACGACACGCGTCGCACGGGCCCGTCGAGAAGCGAGTGGTCACCAGCCGTAGGGCCGCGCCGAGCTCCTGGAGTCGGAAGGGGTCAGACCGCCGCGCGGACCATGTCCGCCTGCGGGCCCTTCTGTCCCTGGGAGATCTCGAACTCGACCCGCTGGCCCTCCTCGAGGGTGCGGTAGCCGTCCATCTGGATCGCGCTGTAGTGGACGAAGACGTCCGCACCACCGTCGACCGCGATGAAGCCGTAGCCCTTCTCCGCGTTGAACCACTTGACGGTGCCCTGAGCCATTCCGAACTCCCCTAGTGCTGTGCTGGCCCTTCACGTGCCCGCAGGTCGCGGGCCCGGGTTGGTTGAAGGCCGGCCCGGGGAACCCCCCCTGGGCGCAGCCGTGCACGCCGCAACCATCCGCGCGGAACGCCGGGCGGCCTCCGGTGAGCGGGTGATTGCGTCGACCGCCGCTGAATGTATCCGGATCGACGCCCTCTGCAACAGGGCCAACCGCCGGTAATTCCGCCAAGGCGTCAAGGGACAGGACGGATCGAATCGGAATAATCTCGGCATTCCACGCCGGACATAGCGGACGAATTACTCAAATGCCCGCGCGAATTCTGACATCTGCCTGACATGTTTCACGGTCCGCCCCCGGCGGCCGGACGCCCCCGGGCCGAGCACTGCGGGAGCCGAAAGGGAAACCCTGTTCCCAGCCGAGCCACACTCTACTCCGACTCGACCCGGAAATATTCCCGCCGGAATGCGAGCGGTCGCCCGCGCATACGGAGAACGGATTTCCGTACGCGCGGGCGACCGCGGGTTCTGCTTTGTCGGCTCAGCAGCCGCCGGCCACCGCCGGGATGATCGAGACGCTGGCGCCGTCCTTGATCTCGGTCGCCAGACCCTCGGCGAAGCGCACGTCGTCGTCGTTCACGTAGACGTTCACGAAGCGGCGCAGCTTGCCCGTGTCGTCCAGGATGCGGGCCGCGATGCCCGCGTGGTTCTTCTCCAGGTCGGCGACGACCTCGGCCAGGGTGGCACCCTCGGCGGTCACCTCGGCGGCGCCGTCGGTGTAGGTGCGCAGGATGGTGGGGATGCGGACGGTGGCGCTCATGACTCTCCTAGCGGGGGCGGGGCCTATCGGGTGGTTCAGGCGGACACGAGGCCGGCGGCGCGGAACGAGTCCAGCGTCGGGCGGATGACGGCGGTCATCCCGGAATCGGAGACGGCGTCCAGGGTCTTCAGCCCGTCGCCGGTGTTGATCGCGACGGTCTCCTTGGCCGGGTCCAGCTGCCCGGTCTCGACCAGCTTCTTCAGCACGCCGACGGTCACCCCGCCCGCGGTCTCGGCGAAGATCCCCTCGGTCCGCGCCAGCAGCCGGATCGCCGCCACGACCTCGGCGTCCGTGACGTCCTCCACCGCGCCACCGGTACGGCGGGCGATGTCCAGCACGTACGGGCCGTCGGCCGGGTTGCCGATCGCCAGCGACTTGGCGATGGTGTCCGGCTTCACCGGCTTGATCACGTCCCGGCCGGCCTTGAACGCGGCCGACACCGGCGAGCAGCCCTCCGCCTGGGCGCCGAAGACCTTGTACGGCCGGTCCTCGACCAGGCCGAGCCTGATCAGCTCCTGGAGCCCCTTGTCGATCTTCGTCAGCTGCGAGCCCGAGGCGATCGGGATCACGATCTGCTCCGGCAGCCGCCAGCCGAGCTGCTCGCAGATCTCGTACGCCAGCGTCTTGGAGCCCTCGCCGTAGTACGGCCGCAGGTTCACGTTGACGAAGCCCCAGCCCTCGCCGGCCGGGTCGCCGATCAGCTCCGAGCAGAAGCGGTTCACGTCGTCGTAGTTGCCCTCGATGCCGACCAGCTCGCCGCCGTACACCCCGGCCATGACGACCTTGCCCTGCTCCAGGTCGTGCGGGATGAACACGCAGGACCGGAACCCGGCCCGGGCCGCCGCCGCACCCACCGCGCCGGCCAGGTTGCCGGTGGAGGAGCAGGACAGCGTGGTGTAGCCGAACGCCCGGGCCGCCTCGATCGCACACGCGACCACCCGGTCCTTGAACGAGTGCGTCGGGTTCCCGGAGTCGTCCTTGATGTGCAGCTGGGCGGTGAAACCGAGCTCCCGGCCCAGGTTGTCCGCCTTCACCAGCGGGGTCCACCCCGGGTTCAGGTTCGGCTTGGACGCCACGTCGGCCGGCACCGGCAGCAGCGGCGCGTACCGCCAGATGGAGGCCGGACCGGCCTCGATCCGCTTGCGCAACTCCTCGGCGCCCTCGCTGCCGAACTCGTAGGCGATCTCCAGCGGGCCGAAGCACTCCAGGCACGCGAAGCTGGGGCCGAGCGGGAAGCGGGTGCCGCACTCGCGACAGGACAGCGCGGCGGCCGGGCCGAGGTCGACGGAAACGGGTGCGGCAGTGTCGATAGCCATGATGGCGAGGCCTCTCTCCTCATCTTCCCCGTGGCGCGGTCGCGACACGGGACGGAATTGGCACCTGTCCCGCCGGGGCCTGTCGACAGACAGCCGCGCGAGAAGGTTGCCGGGACGTCAACGGGCCGTTCCCTCAGTCCCTCTGGATGAGCTTGTGAAATTGTGGTGGTGCTCAACGGAGACCCCGGCGTGCAAAGGTCCGACCGCTGTACGAAGACTGTATCCGAAGGCGTCAAACCTGAACGGGACCGTCCGCCAAGCGAGATGACCCGTCCCACCGACCTCGCCGAGGAGATCTCCGTGCCCGCCGAACCGACTCCCGCGCTCCTCCCGCAGGCGGCGTCCTGGCTGCGCCGCCGCTCCTGGAGCGCGGCCGACCGGCCGGTCCGCACCCTGCTCGACGCCAAGGAGCGCACCGGTCGCACGGTCAGCGTGGTCCTCCCCGCCCTGGACGAGGAGGCCACCGTCGGCGACATCGTCCGCACCATCCGCCGCGAGCTGATGGAACGCCTCCCGCTCGTCGACGAACTCGTCGTCGTCGACTCCGGCTCCACCGACGCCACCGCCGCCGTCGCCGCCGAGGCCGGCGCCCGGGTCGAGCACCGCGACGCCGTCCTGCCCCGGCTGCCCGCCGTCCCCGGCAAGGGCGAGGTGCTCTGGCGCTCGCTGCTGGTCACCCACGGCGACATCGTCTGCTTCGTCGACGCCGACCTGCGCGAGTTCGACCCGGCCTTCGTCTCCGGCATCATCGGCCCGCTGCTCACCGACGAGTCCATCCAGCTGGTCAAGGCCATGTACGACCGCCCGCTGGAGTCGGAGGGCGCCGTCCTGCCCGCCGGCGGCGGGCGGGTCACCGAACTCGTCGCCCGCCCCCTGCTCAACCTCCACTGGCCGGAACTCGCCGGTTTCGTCCAGCCGCTCGGCGGCGAGTACGCGGCCCGCCGCTCACTGCTCGAACGGCTGCCCTTCCCCACCGGCTACGGCGTCGAACTCGGGCTGCTGGTCGACGCCCTGGAGCTGGCCGGCCTGGACGCCCTCGCCCAGGTGGACGTCGGTGTCCGGCACCACCGCCACCAGGACGGCCAGGCCCTCGGCCGGATGGCCGCCACCATCTACCGGACCGCCCTGGAACGCCTCGACCGCACCCACCGCCTCAAGGCCTCCGCCGACCTCGTCCACCCCCACCTCACCCAGTTCACCCGCGACCCGGAAACCCGCGCCTTCACCGCCCACACCCACCCGGTGACCGCCCTCGAACGGCCCCCGATCCACACCCTCCCCGAGTACGCCGCCCGCCACTAGACCCTCTCTTCGACGGGCCGCACGGGTTTGCCACGCCGACCCCACGGCAACATGCCAACCATGGGCGATCTCACGACCAACCGTTCGAGCGTGACCGGCACCGCCCCCGTCCTGGTGGCGTCCAACCGGGGACCGGTGTCCTTCAGCACCGCCGACGACGGCACGCTGACCCTGCGCCGCGGCGGCGGCGGCCTGGTCTCCGGCCTCTCCGCCATCGACGACCCGAACGCCGTCTGGGTCTGCGCCGCCCTCGACGACTCCGACCGCAGGGCCGCCGCCGAGGCACCCCACGGCCGCCTCGACCTGGCCGGCCACGAGGTCGGCGGCCAGGCCGTACGGATGCTGGACATCGACCCGCTGACCTTCGCCCGCGCCTACAACGGCGTCGCCAACTCCACCCTCTGGTTCGTCCACCACCTGCTCTACGCGACCCCCACCGCGCCCTCCTTCGACGCCGCCTTCCGCACCGAGTGGGCCGCCTACCGGGCCTACAACGAGGCCTTCGCCGAAGCCCTCGCCGCCGAGGCCGCCCCGAACGCCGCCGTCCTCGTCCAGGACTACCACCTCTCCCTGGTCCCGGCCCTGCTCCGCGAAGCCCGCCCCGACCTGCGGATCGGCCACTTCTCGCACACCCCCTGGGCCCCGCCCGAGTACTACCGGATGCTGCCCGACGACGTCGCCCGGGCCGTCCTCACCGGCATCCTCGGCGCCGACCGGGCCGGCTTCCTGACCCAGCGCTGGGCCCGCGCCTTCGCCGCCTGCTGCGAGGACCTCCTCGGCGCGACCGTCGACCACGACGCGCTCACCGTCACCGTCGACGGCCGCACCACGCGCCTCGGCGTCCACGCCCTCGGCGCCGACGCCGACTTCCTGCGCGAGCGCGCCCACCGCCCCGACGTCGACGAACGCCTCGCCGCCCTCCGCGCGGCCGTCGGCGACCGCCGCACCATCGTCCGGGTCGACCGCACCGAGCTGAGCAAGAACATCGTCCGCGGCCTCCAGGCCTACCGGCACCTGCTCCGCACCCGCCCCGAGTGGCACGACCGGGTGGTGCACATCGCCTTCGCCTACCCGTCCCGCACCGACCTCGCCGAGTACCGCGCCTACACGGCCGCCGTCCAGCGGCTCGCCGAGGAGATCGACGCCGAGTTCGCCACCCCCGCCTGGCAGCCCCTGATCCTCCACGTCGACGACGACTTCCCGCGCTCCCTCGCCGCCTACCGGCTGGCCGACGTCGCCCTGGTCAACCCCATCCGCGACGGCATGAACCTGGTCGCCAAGGAGGTCCCGGTGGTCTCCGACCACGGCTGCGCCCTCGTCCTCTCCCGCGAGGCCGGCGCCCACGCCGAACTCAAGGACGACGCCCTCACCGTCAACCCCTACGACGTCATCGCCACCGCCGAGGCCCTCCACACCGGCCTCACCATGAGCCCGGAGGAGCGCGCCGACCGCACCAAGCGCCTGGCGGCGGCGGCCACCGCGCTCCCCCCGCAGCAGTGGTTCCTGGACCAGCTCAACGCGCTGTGAGCGCGTCCGCCAAGGCCCCCAACAGCTCCACCACGCCCTCCGGCCCGGCGACCACCAGGTCCGCCCGGTCCGCCAGCTCCCGCACCGGCGCGTCCCCCACCGCGCCGGCGCAGACCAGCACCCCGGCCACGCCCTCGCCGCGCAGCTCCTCCACCGCGGCGAAGGCCGCCACGTCCCCCAGGTCGTCCCCCGCGTAGAGCACCGACCGCGCCCCCCGCTCGCGCAGGAACCCGGTCAGCGCCGCCCCCTTGTCCACCCCCGGCGGCCGCAGCTCCAGCACCAGCCGCCCTGGCTCCACCACCAGCCCGTACCCGGCCGCCAGCTCCCCCACCGGCGCCCGCAGCAGCTCCAACGCCTCCTCCGGCGCCGCCGTCCGCCGGGTGTGCACGGCCACCGACCGCCCCTTGTCCTCCACCCACGTCCCCTCGGGCGCCCCCACCCGCTCCAGCACCCCCGGCAGCACCACCCGCACCCGCGCCACCCCCGGATGCACCTCCGGCGCCGAGAGCTCCCCGCCCTCCCACCGCTCGGCCCCGTAGTGCCCCAGCACCACCACCCCCGGCAGGTCCGCGAACCCCCCGTACTCCACCGCCACCCCGGCCGGCCGCCCCGTCACCACCACGACGCCCCCCACCACCGGCGCCAGCCGCCGCAACACCCCCACCACCCCCGGATGCGCCCGCGCCCGCCCCGGATCCGCCACGATCGGCGCCAGCGTCCCGTCGAAGTCCAACCCGATCACGGCATCCCCGGGCGCGCCCAGCACCGCCCGCACCCCATCCCGCCCAGCCCCGGTCCCCGGCACGAACATCTCTTCAAAGCCCATACCGAAGCCCTACCCCGGAGCCCCCCACTCCGCACCCCGCCCACCCCGGAGCCCCCGCACCCCGGCCTCCCCCACCTCCCCCACCAGGGCCACCTCCCCCACCCCCACCCACCCGCCCCTCCCCCACCCACCGCAACCACCCACCCACCCCTCGATTCACCCGGCGAGAGGGACGCGCTGCGGGAGGGGGTGGCGCAGGGGGTGGCCGCGGAGAGGGGCGTGACGGGTGATTTTCAGACTGCCAACGATCTGAACGCCCCACCTCCAGGGTTGGCAGTCTGAAAATCACCCAGCCCCCGGAGCGGCCACCCCCGGAGCCGCCCCCGGCCCCCCACCCTCCCGAGAGCCCTCCCCCCCCCACCCGTCAACGGGCCCCCCGCCGGGCCTCCCGCACCCGCCGCAGCCGGTTCACCAGCACCGGCGCGTGCGCCAGCGCCTCCTCCCGGTCCAGCAGCGCGTTCAGCACCTGGTAGTACCGCGTCGGGGAGAGCCCCAGCTCCTCCCGGATCGCCCGCTCCTTGGCCCCCGCCGTCCGCCACTGCCGCCCCTCCAGCGCCAGCACCGCCCGGTCCCGCTCGCTCAGCTCGCCCACCGCCGACACCTCCGTCCACCGCTACGGAGTGTCATTCTCGCGCGCGACCCGGACACACACTGCTCGCCCCACCGCTCCCCGCGCCCGGCTACCGTCACCCCCATGACCACGCCGAGCTTCGCCCTGCACATCCCGACCGCCGACCTCGACCCCGACCCGCTCGACCCGTCCCAGATCGTCTCGGGCACCCCCGAGGTCACCGGCAGGGTGCTCTCCGAGTCCGCCGACGGCCGCCACCTGCGCGGTCTCTGGCAGATCACCCCCGGCGTGGTCACGGACGTCGAGGCGGACGAGATGTTCGTGGTGCTCAGCGGCCGGGCCACGATCGAGGTCGAGGGCGGCCCGACCCTGGAGGTCGGCCCCGGCGACTGCGCGGTGCTGCGCGAGGGCGACCGCACCACCTGGACGGTCCACGAGACCCTCCGCAAGGCCTACGCCATCACGCTGCCCTGAGCCCCGTCGGGGCCGGGGCGAACCA
>NZ_JBHVEU010000365.1:0-9093 GCF_042802075.1 Kitasatospora sp. NPDC057518 | reverse complement strand
CACCGGGAGTGCCCGGCCGGATGCGTTTCGGGAGCCCACCATCCACGCCCTGACTCGTCGTCAACCACCATGCCCCAGCCGGATCAAGGCGGCAGGATTTTCGATTTGGCCGAAGATCATTCACCCGTTCGAGGGATGGAAGCGCCCACCGCGGCGATCTAGCGTGAACATGCAATCCGACAGGAAGACAAGGAGATCAGTTCACATGCGTTCCCTGACCTCGACTCTCAAGTCCCGTATGGCTCCCGTGGTGTTGCTCGCCGCCTGCACGACGGCCCTGGCCGCGCCCCACGCGGCGGCGGCCCCGAACTCGGTGGCACCGGGCTCCACCGCCGTCGACCTCTGGGTGAAGAACTACCAGGGCCTGGGCACGGTCAAGGGCACGCTGTCCTGGGACGGCGAGGGCGGATACTCCTTCGTGGGAACCGCCGACGCGACCTGCGACGTGGCCAGCAGGGTCACCGCGTGGCTCGAGTACGGAGGCGCCGGCGAGAGCTGGAAGCAGTCCGCCGAGGCGGACTGCAAGAAGTCGCCGCGCGTCGCCGACGTGAAGGTCTCCGGGACCCTGAACAAGGGCGAGAAGCTGGAGCTGCGCGTCAGCTCGTGGCGCGAGTGGGCGATCGACGCCTACCGGGCGAGCGCCAAGCAGGTCTACACCATCTCCTGAGCCCCGAGCGGCTGTTTCGGCTGTCGTCACGCCGGAGGCCGGCCCGCGAACGGGTCGGCCCTCCGGCGTGCGCACGGGATCAGAACTCGGTCGGCGTCCAGGCCCGCAGCGGGGTGCGCAGCAGCAGGTCGGCGGCGGCGGCCGCGCCCGGGCGCAGTTCGGTGAGCAGGGCGGCCGCGGCCAGCCTCGACGCCGTCTCCGCGCCCAGGTAGAGCGAGCCCAACTCCGAGGCGCCGAGCGCGAGGTCGGCGTCGTCCGTGGTCCGGACGCAGCGGCCGGTGCCGTCCTCGGCCGTCTCCAGCGCCCAACGGCCGGAGGCGTAGCCGAGCCTGTCGTCGACCTCCAGCACCACCCGGCCGGGGGCGCCGTAGCTCCGGGCGCCGAACGCGGCCTCGACGTCCAGCACCCGCAGCCACACGAGGTCCCCGTTGTCCTCGTGCGGGGTGGCCGCGCGCGGGTCCTGGAGCAGCAGCGGCAGCGGGTCGTCCGGGGCGAGCTTGGGCACCTCGACCCGGGACACCCAGTCGACCGACAGCACCAGGCGCCACAGCTCGACGGCGGTGGGCAGGTCGAGGGCGATGAACTCGCTCACGGTGAGCTTGCAGTCGGGGTAGGCGCCGTCCCACTTGTTGGCGATCCGGTAGAGCACCAGGCCGGTGACCTCCCCGGCGGCGTCCCGGTGGACGGCGGCGAAGGGCTCCTTGAACTCGTCGCCCGGCGCCCGCACCTCGCCGGAGGTGCGCTCCCACCAGAGCGTGTCGCGCTCGATCGCCCCCGGCTGGGTGCGCCGCCAGCGCTCGTGCAGGTCTGCTCCCAGCTCGCGCAGCTCCGCCATGGTCACGAAGTCGGTCCGGCCGCCGGGGACGCCCGGCAGGCCCTCGCGCAGACCGCGGGTGCGGCGCAGCTCGATGTTCCAGCCGGCGCCCTGGGTGGCCGGGCCGAAGCCGAAGCGGCCGTAGATGTTGTACTCGGCGGCGGCCAGGATCGCGACCGCGCTGCCGCGCTCGGCGGCGGCCGCGAGGTCCCGCCGCATCATCGCGCTGAGCAGGCCGCGGCGGCGGTGGGTGGCGGTGACCGCGACGTTGGTGATGGCGTCGGCCGGCACGACGGCCCCGCCCGGGACGGTCAGTTCGGTGTCGAAGCTGCGGAAGGTGGCGATCTGGCGCTCGCCGTCGAAGCCGGCCAGCATCCGGCCGGGCTCCCAGTAACGGCGGCGCAGGTCCTCCGCGACGGCCACCTCGGGGCGCAGGAAGCCGAAGTTGAGCGCCCGGTTCCACTCCGCGACCTCGTCCACCGAGACGGCCCGGACCTGGAGCCCGCTCACGGTGTCGACGGCCGCGTGATCGTTGCTGTTGCCCATGGGGCCACCGTACGGCGGCCTTTCGGGGGCGGCATCCGATTTATTCCGTGCGCGACCCGGTGTGCTCGCCCGGCACCACCACCCAGTGGTTGGTCCGCAGGACGCGGTCCGCGAAGTCCAGGTCCCGCTCGCCGAGCAGCCGGAAGCCGAGCGCCCGGCAGATCCCGTTGGACGGCCCGTTGGACGTCCCCGGGTTGGCGTGCACCTCGCCCCAGCGGCCGTCCTCGGCGGCGGCGTCCAGCACCAGGCGGACGGCCGCCTTGGCGAGGCCGCGGCCCTGGTACTCGGGCAGCACCATCCAGCCGATCTCGGAGACCGGCACGCCGTCCTCCTCGTCCGACCAGAGCGTGACGACGCCCGCGGCCTCGTCGCCCCCGGCGCCGTCCGGCACGATCATCCTGATCCAGGCGCCGTCCGCGGCCACCTCGGCCAGGTCCTTGCGCAGCCGCGCCTCCACCTTCTCCCGGGGCAGCGGCCCGCCCAGCTCTGCCATCATCACCGGGTCGCACCGCATCCGGACGTACGCCTCGACGTCCCCCGCCCGAACATCCCGCAGCCGCATGACGCCTCCTCAGTGCCGGTCCGGCGGCCACGCTAGCGCGACCCGCCGACAGTGGCGTCCCGGCGGCCCGACCTGGCATCCTCGTGCCGGTTCAGGCACAAACGATCCGTTTTCGGGGGGAACCATGGAGGACCAGTACGTCCGCCGGCTGAAGGACTACGAGAGCTGGTCGCTGGCGGTGAAGCTGGTCGGCGGGCTGACCGTGGCCGGCTGGCTCTGGGCGCTGTGGCTGGTCTTCCTCCCGGCCGCGGGGATCTGCGGCACACCGGCCTTCTACGAGCCGACCGGCTTCCACATGGCGGAGGCCTGCGACTCCGAGATGATCGGGCGGATCGGCGGCGCGCTCGCCGTGTTCCTCGTGTCGCTCCCGTTCGCCGCCGCCTGGGGCTGGACCGTCGTGCGGCTGCGCGACAGCCGCCAGGCCCTGGCCGACCTGGCCGACCGGTAGCCCGCCGGAGCAGCGGCCTTCGTGACGGCCTTCACGGCGGTCCTCGTGGCGTCCACCATCGGCGGCGCTCGCCGGAGTTGACTGGTCGGCGATCCCCGCGCCCCGAGGAGGCCGCCACCGCCATGGCCACGTACGTGATCACTCCGGAGGTGGCCCTCCACCTGGTCCGGGACGGGGCCGCGGCCCCCGCCGGGCACCAGCTGCCGGCCCCGACCCTGCTGCGCTCACAGCTGCTGTCGCTCCTCTACGGGGCCGTCCGGCGCGGCGAGTTGGCCGAGCGGGACGCCGAACGCGCGCTCGACGCGGTGCGGGCGCTGCGGATCCGGCTGCTCGGCGACCGCGTCCTGCAGGCCACCGCCTGGCGGATCGCCGAGCGGCTCGGCCTGCCGGACACCCCGGACGCCGAGTACCTCGCGCTGACCCGGCTCCAGGCGGACGCCCTGGTCACCCTCGACCCCGGCCTCGCGGCCGCCGCCGAGGGGGTGGTGCCGACCGCCCCCGTCGAGGCGCTGACCGGCGCCCACCGGCCCGGGGGTCAGGGGCGGGCGTAGAAGTTCGGGGTGCCCATGATCCAGAGGCTGGCCTGCTTGACCGGCATGCCGGCCCGCGGGGCCTCGATCATCTGGTCGTCGCCGATGTAGAGCCCGACGTGGTAGATGTCGGCGGCGCGGCCGGTGTCGGTCCAGAAGACCAGGTCGCCCGGGCGCAGCTGGCGGTAGCCGATCGGGGTGCTCTGGGCGTACTGGTCGGCGGCGAAGTGGTTGAGCTGCCGGCCGCCCTCGCGCCAGGCCATCATCGTCAGCCCGGAGCAGTCGTAGCCGCCCGGGCCCTCGCCGCCCCAGACGTAGGGCAGGCCGATCTTGGACTTGGCGAAGGCGATGGCGGCGGCCGCGCCCTCGGCGGACCACGGACGGGCGGGGGGCGGGGCCTGGGCCCTGGCAGAAGCGGCTGCCGCCTCTGCCGCCGCCGCGGCCTCGGCTTCCCGGGCGGCCTGTTCGGCGGCGGCACGGGCGGCGGCCTCGGCCTCGCGGGCGGCGATCGCCTCCAGGGCCTCGCGGCGCCGGCGTTCCAGCTCGACGGTGGTGTTCCGGGCGGCGGCCAGTTCGACGAGCAGCTGCTCGCGGCGCTGCCCGGCGGCGGCCACCTCGCTCTGCTGGGCGGCCAGCCGCTGTTCGGCCCGGGCCTTGGCCGCGCCGACCTCGGCGGCGGCCTTCCCGGCGGCCCCGGTGGCGGCCCGGGCCTCGGCGGAGGCGCGGCGGGCGGCGGCGGCCGTGGAGGTGGCGGCGTCCAGGATCTGCCGGGTGCGCTCGCTGACCTGGCCGACCGCGGCGGCGCGCTCGCCCGCCTCGCGCGGGCCGTGGGCGCCGAGCAGGGCGTTGAGGGCGGACAGTTCGGCGCCCGCGCCCTGCCGGTAGGTCTCGGCCGCGAGCCGGGCCGCGTCCTCGGCGGCGGCCACCCGCTCGGTCTCGGCGGCCGCGGCGCGCTGTGCGGCGGCGGCCTCCTCGGCGCGGGCCCGGGCGAGGGCCAGCTGGGCGCCGTTGTAGGCCTCGACGGCCTGTTCGGCGGTGCGCCCGGCCCGGTCCAGCTCGGCCCGGGCGGCGGTGAGGGCGGCCTCCAGGGCGGCGGCCGAGGAGGCCTTGTGCTCGGCCTCGGCCCGGGCCCGGTCGATCTCCTCGGTGGTCGGGTACGGCTCCTCGTCCGCGGGCCGGCCGACCGCCGGTACACCCGTGACGGGTTCGCCGAGCGCGGGGGCGGCCTGGGCGGCGGGGAGCAGTCCGAGCAGTGCGGTGAGGGACAACAGGAGGGTCGGCAGGAGCCTGCGAGCCACGCGACATCATCCCTTCTGACGGGTCCGGAGGGGACGGCATCGGACGGTGCGCGGCATCGGGGCGGGCGGGCGGCGACCCGGGGGCCCGGTGGTGGCGGGGAGTCCGATGAATCATCCCATCACGTGACAGAACGGTCACATGACGCTCATGTTCTCAATTCCGGCGGCCTTCACACCTGGAAACGTGCCCCGCCAATCGAGTGACGATCAGATGATCTGACCAAACCTCGGCTCCGACCGCGCGCGCCCGAGGCGGACGAAGGAGGGCCGACCGGGCGGACGGACTACCGGCCGATCCGCCGGGTGTGCGTCCGCAGCCTGGGGTGCCGCGCGGGCCGGCTCTCCAGCCCGGTCGGACCGACGGCGAAGGCCCGGCTGCGCCCCGCCCGGACGGTACGGCGACGCTGCTGCGCCAGGCGGGAGCGGTCCGGACCGGGCCCGACCGCCGGGTCCGCCGCTCCCGGGGCCCGCCCCGCCGTTCCGGCGGCGGCCGCCGAGCGGCGGTCGGCCAGGCGGGCCTGACGGCGGGCCAGCGCCCGGGCGGCGTGCGCGTCGAGGTGGGCGCTGGCCCGGGCGGCCATCCGCTCGGCCACCCGGTGCGCGGCCGGGTGGTTGGCGGGCACCTTGTCGGGAGCCCCGGCGATCAGGTCGAAGAGCCAGGTGCGGGCCCGGTCCGCGCGCCGGTGCAGCAGGCGCTCACGCCGCAGCGCACGCGCCCGGCGCCGGGGGCGCGTGGCGTACCGCCAGCGGGCCCAGGGGCTGCTCGGGCGGGCCAGCCGGATCGCCCCGATCCAGGACAGGCCGGGGACCATGATCCCGAGCAGGCCGGTCCACACCTTGCCCTTGAGCAGGGTGACCACCGAGGCCAGCGAGTTCACCGAGATGATCGTGATCAGCCCCCACCTGGTCTCCTCGCCGGGCACCACGCCGAGCGGCACGTACCCGACCAGCAGCAGGGAGGTGAACAGGATGCCGAAGATCACCGCGTCCACCGACTTGCGGCCCTGTTCGCTCCAGTACACGTCGTCCAGGTGCAGGATCAGCGCGAACTCGTCCAGCACCAGGCCGCAGCCGATGCCGAAGGCCAGCCCGAACCAGTCGATCCACGGGTGCCCGCCGTAGGTGGCGAACACCCCGATGCCGCCGAGCAGCAGGAAGCCCAGGCCGAACACCATGTGGTGGATGTGCAGGCCGCCCGGGGTCACGTTGCCCGGCCACCAGCGCACCTGGGCGCGGATCATCCGGACGCTGAACCGGATGAAGACGAAGGAGGTGATGAATCCGACCAGCAGCAGGAACAGCGGTTGCTTGTGCGCGGCGACGATGTGCTCGCGGTAGCCGTCCAGCAGTGTCGTCATGGGTCTTACCTTCGTTCCTGGTCCTGCGTCCTGCCTGCCGTGACGTGGCCCGGGGCCCACGTCTCCCCCAACACCGGGTCGCCGTCCGGTCAGAAGCCCCGGGTGCGCTTGGCCGCCCGGCGGGGCATGACCGGGTAGAGCGACGGGCGCTCGGCGCCGACCGGCAGCTTCAGGAACAGCCGGGCGATCTCCCCGCCGAGGTTCACCCCGACCGCCAGCGCCATCGCGATCGCCGCCGCCCGGAAGACCGACACCAGACCGGCGCTGGAGTGCCCCTGGGCGAAGGCGAGCATCCCGAGGTAGAGCGCCGAACCGGGCATCAGCGGGCCGATCGCGGCGGTCACGTACGGCAGCGCCGAACCGTTGCGGTAGCGCGCCATCAGCTGTCCGAACAGGCCGACGAGGCCGGCCGCCACACCGGTCGCCGCGATCGGGTTGACGCCCGCGTTGTACACCAGCGCACCGTAGCTGGCCCAGCCGATGCCGCTGTTGACGGTGACCAGGGCCAGCGTCCGGCGGTCGGTCTGGAGCAGCGTCGCGAAGGCCAGGGTCAGCAGCATCGCGGCGACCATCTGGACCGGCGGGTAGTTGACGCCCACCAGGCTCTCGTCCGGGCGCAGGTTCGCCTCGAAGCCGACCCCCAGGTAGAGGATCACCATCACCCCGATCACGATGCCCGCGACCAGGTAGACCACTTCCAGCAGACGGGCCGCGGCGGTGATGTAGAAGCCGGTCAGGCCGTCCTGCACGGCGGCGACCAGGGCGCGCCCGGGCAGCAGGGCGAACAGGCCACCGGTGATCACGACCGAGCCGCGCAGGCCCCAGTCGTTGAGCGACAGGATGATGCCGGAGGCCGCGGCCGGCATCGCGGCCGCCACGAACTGGTAGAACTCCGGCAGCCGGCGCTTGGCCAGGGCGGAGGCCAGCCGGTCGCCGAGGACGGCCGCGACGAAGGCGCTCGCGAAGACCAGCCAGGCCTTGTCGTCGATCTTCCCGCCGACCAGGAAGGTCGCCGCGCCGGCCAGCAGGCCGGTGGTCAGGGCGAGGAACCAAGCCGGGTACGGGTGCCGGTTGCGGCGCATCGCCGCGAGCCGGCGGTAGGCGTCGTTGACCGTCACCTGCTCCGCGGTGATGTCCGCGACCAGCGCGTACACCGCGTCGAGCCGGGTGTAGTCGGAGGTGCGGCGGCGCACCACGCGGTCGGCGGTGACCGGCGGCTCGACCAGCGAGGGCTGGTACGAGATGCCGATCAGGGTGAAGGTGACCTGCGGCTCGCAGCGGTCCAGCCGGTAGGCGTGCGCGATGCCGAGCATCGCCGCCTCGACGTCCTCGGCGGCCTCGCCGCTGGCCAGCAGCAGCTCGCCGATGCGCAGCGTCAGGTCGAGGATGCGCGGGACGTTGCGGGTGACGGCCGCGGAGGGGTGCATCTCGCGGGCGGTGCGCTCGAACGCGGGGCGCTCGGACATCGGGGTGCGCAGCAGGGTGCGCATCCGGTCCGGCCAGGGCGCCTCGCCGGGGGCGCCGGCGGTCAGGTCCGGGACCGGGATGCCGGTGGGCGGGGTGTAGCCGGCCGCCCGCCACTCCTCGGGGGTGAGGGTGTCCTCGGCGACCGAGCGGCGGCGGACCGGGCGCTCGTCCTCGACCTGCCCGGCCTCGACCCGCGCGGCCACGGACGCGGGCACCGGCTCGGACACCCGCTCGGGCTCCGGGGCCAGCAGGCCCCTGGTCTCCGGGACGGGCGGCACGAGCGGCACGACGGTGGTGGGCTCGACCACCGGGGCGGGGTGGCCGAGCAGGCCCTCGGTGGGCGGGGCGTCGGCGGGGTGCACCGGCTTCGGGGGCGCCTGCCGCGGCTGTCGGGCCGCCCGGCCTCCCCTCGCCCGCTTGCCCGCACCCGGTCGGCCCCGCTTAGGCACTTCCACTCCTTGCCGCCCCTGGCGGCCGCCGGCCACCGCTCGATCTCGGGTTACACCTTGCCTGATCGAACAGCCCGACGCACATGTACGCGGCGTCCCGTGGCCGGAGCGGCGGACGCCTACCCGGCGCGGTGCCGGTCGGCGGCGGCCGCACCGGAGCGGCGTGCCCGCAGCAGCTCGACCGCCACCGGGATCACCGAGACCAGCACGATGCCGACCAGGATGGCCTCGATGTTGTCCCGGACGAACGGGATCTGCCCCAGGAAGTAGCCGAGCACGGTGACCCCGCCGCCCCACAGCACGCCGCCGACCAGGTTGAACACCACGAAGCCGCGGTAGTTCATCCTGCTCACCCCGGCCACGATCGGGGTGAAGGTGCGCACGATCGGCACGAAGCGGGCCAGCACGATCGCCTTGGGCCCGTGCCGGTCGAAGAAGGCGGCGGCCTTCTCCACGTTCTCCTGCTTGAAGACCCGGGAGTCGGGGCGGCGGAACAGGCTCGGGCCGACCTTGCGGCCGAAGAGGTAGCCGACCTGGTCCCCGGCCACCGCGGCGACCACGATCAGCGCGCAGACCAGCCAGAGCGGCTGGTGCAGGTAGGTGCCGCCGGCCACCAGCAGGCCGGTGGTGAACAGCAGCGAGTCACCCGGCAGGAAGAAGCCGATCAGCAGGCCGGACTCGGCGAAGACGATGGCCAGGATGCCGATCAGGCCGAAGGTGGAGATCAGGGTGGTCGGATCGAGCCAGGACGGGCCGAGGGCGAGGCTGGTCACGGTGCGGGCACTCCGAAGGTCGGGTCTTGGCAATGGAATGGTAAAGCATTGACAAAGACTCGGGGCGGCACCGGATGGTTCCCGTCGGACGGACGGACGCGGCGCGGGCAGGAAGCGGGCAGGGAGCGGGCCGCGCGGTGAGAGCCCGGGAACGCGTACGGCCCCGGCGGGGGCCCGGGAG
>NZ_JBHVEU010000364.1:0-9101 GCF_042802075.1 Kitasatospora sp. NPDC057518 | reverse complement strand
CCCCCGCCGCGGGCCCGTCGCCGTCCCCCGGCTGCGGCCGTCCCCGGGCCGCGGCCGTCCTCAGGCCGTGGCGGGGCGGTGGAGCCGGCGGGCGGCGGTGCGGATGGCGAGGGTGTACGGGGCGTCCAGGGCGCGGGTGCGGGCGTCGAGGTCGTGGAAGGGCACCAGGGCCCGGTGGGTGTCGTCGGTGGTCTGGGTCCAGGCCGTCCAGGCGTTGTGGACGTCCTCGTCGGTGACCTGCTCGCCCTTGGCCTGCAGCAGCACGGCGTAGAGGCGGAACAGGTCGTCGGCGCCCTCGGGGGGTCTGGCCTCCGTGGGCAGGCAGGAGCGGATCAGGTCGGCGATGGGGTCGAGGTGGCTCATACGGCCAGTGTGCCGCTGACGAGCGTGCCGGTGAGCAGGATCAGATGGGCCGCCGCGAATATCATCGGCACGAGCCGTTCCGTGGTGCCGAGTTCGGTGTAGTGCCGGTGGCGCCGGCCGGCCGCCGCGGTGTTCCTGAGGGCGTCCCACTCGTCGGTGTAGATCCGCGCGGACAGCTTCTCCTCCAGGCTGTTGATGACCTGGAACTTGGCGCCGTTGAGGTCCCGGTAGCTGCGCAGCTGCATCCACCAGGCGCCGGACAGGGTGATGCCGGCCAGCGCGACGGCGGTCGGCACCCACCACGGGGACTCGGACAACTTCGGTATGCCGAAGCCGATCAGGGTGACCAGCGCGGTCTGCACGGACAGGAAGAAGGTGTTGGCGCTGCCCCGGCGGGCCGAGACCCGGTCGGCCATCTCCACGGCGAGCAGGTACAGCTCCAGCAGTTCGGACCGGCGGTTCGGCTCCGGCGGCGTGGTCATCGCGCATCCCCCTCGGGCAGGTGGTGTGCCGGCTTCGCCCGCTGCCCGGGCTTCCCCCGTTGTGTCCATCCTTCCCTTCGGGCGGGCCCGCCAGTGCTGCGCGGGGGTGCCCGGCCGCCGGCGGTGGATCCGGTCAGCGCGGGTCCGGTCAGCGCGGGTCCGGTCAGCGCGGGTAGGTCGACGGCCGCGCGTACGCCGGGCCGCCGGGGGCGGTGGCGGACACGGCCGTGCCGGGCGCGACGGCGGCGGGCGACGCGACGGCGGGCGCGACGGCGCCGGCCACGGCGGCGCCGCCGTCCGACAGGGCGCGCAGCGCGGCGCCCGCCTCCGCCTCGCCCTCCCCGTACTGGTGCGCGCGGGCGGTGCGCAGCGCGGCGCCGAGGTGGCGGGCGGCCTCCTCGGGGTGGCCGGTGGCGGCCAGGGCGCGGCCGTAGAGGGTCTGCAGGACCACCCGGCGGGTGACCGGGAAGGGCGGTTCGGCGACGGCCAGGCCGCGGGCGGCGTGCTGGGCGGCCTCCTCGTGGGCGCCGGCGGCCAGGCACTCGTGGGCCAGGTGCTGGCGGGCGAGGCCGACGAGGTCGGCGCGGCCGGCCCGTTCGGCCAGGGACAGGGCCTTCAGCAGCAGGCCGTGCACCCGGGCCCGGCCGGCGTGGTCGCCGTGGCGGGCGAGCGCGACGGCGTGGTTGACCAGGGCGACGGCCTGGGCGCAGCCGTCGCCGGCCCGGGCGGCGAGGTCGGGGGCGCGTTCCAGGTGGTCGAGGGCCTGGTCGGGGCGGCCCTCCTCCAGCAGGACCCAGCCGAGCAGGGCCCGGGCGCGGGACTGGGCGCCGGGGTCGCGGTCGGCCTCGGCGGCGGCCAGGCCGTGTTCGAGCAGCGGCGCCCAGCCGTCCCGGACCTGCCAGACGATCAGCGGCCACTGGAGCAGCACCAGGCGCCAGGCGCGGTCGTGCAGTCCGGCGGCGACGGCCGCCTCGACGGCGCCGCGCAGGGTGTCGCGTTCGGCGGCGTACCAGGCGAGGGCGCTCGCCCGGTCGGGGAAGGGGCGGACCTCGGCGGGGCGGCGGGTGCCGGGCGGCAGGGCGCAGCACGGTTCGCTGCCCGGTTCGGCGGCGGCGCAGGCGGTGAGGAGGGTGTTGAGCAGGTGGTCGAGCAGGCGGGGCAGCACCTGGGTGTCGGTGTCGCCGGGCAGGCTGCGGGCGTAGAGGCGGACCAGGTCGTGCAGGGTGTAGGCGTCCCGGCCGATCTGCACGATCAGGTGGGCGGTGGCCAGTTGGGCCAGGGCGGCGGCGGCCTCGTCGGGGCGGCAGCCGGCCAGGGCGGCGGCGGTGCGGCTGTCGAGGGTGGCGCCGGTGTGGGCGCCGAGGCTGCGGAACGTCCGGCGGGCGGGTTCGCCCAGGTGCTGGACGGTCAGGGCGAGCGCGGCGGCGACGCTGGTGTCCTCGACGTCGAGGAGGTCCAGGCGGTCCTGCTCGTCGGCGAGTTCGTCGGCGAGGGCGGCCAGCGCGCGGGCCGGGCCGGTGGCCAGGCGGGCGGCGGCCAGCCGCAGGGCCAGCGGCAGGCCGTCGCACAGGTCGGCCAGGCGGGCGGCGGCCTCGGGTTCGGCGGCGACCAGGTCGGGGCCGAGGGTCGCGGCGAGCAGGGTGACGGCCTGCGGGGAGGAGAGTTCGGCGAGCGGCACGGGGCGGGCGGCGTCGGAGGCGACCAGGCCGCCGAGCCGGTCGCGGCTGGTGACCAGGGTGACGCAGTCGTCACCGTCGGGCAGCAGCGGGCGCACCTGGTCGGAGCGGCGGGCGTTGTCCAGGACGATCAGCATCCGGCGCCCGGCGGTCAGTTCGCGGTAGCGGGCGCCCATCGCCTCGGCGGTGGCGGGCATCCGCTCGACGGGCAGGCCCAGGGCGAGCAGCAGTTCGCGCAGGACGGCGGCGGTGTCGCGCTCGGGCAGCGGGCTGTGGCCGCACAGGTCGACGAAGAGCCGGCCGTCGGGAAAGTCCTGGTGGCGACGGTGCGCCCAGGACAGGGCGAGGGTGGTCTTGCCGACGCCGGCGCCGCCGGTGAGCAGGGCGACGGCGCCGGGGGCGGCGGTGGCCCGGTCGAGCGCGGCCAGTTCGTCCTCCCGGCCGGCGAAGCCGCGCGGGCGGCGGGGGAAGGGCCAGGGGGTGTGCTGCGCGGCGGTGGCGGCGGGTGCTGCCGGGGGGCGGGCGGTGACCGGTACGGGCGCGGGTACGGGTGCGGGGGCGGGCCGCTGGTCGGGGACGGAGGCCAGGCCGCCGACGGTGGGGACCCGCGTGGGCGGCACGGGGTCGAAGGCCGGGCGGTCGAAGGCCAGGCGGTCCGGCGGTTCCTGGTCGCTCGGGTGCCGGGCGGGCGGCACCCGGTCGGAGCGGCCCGGCGGCAGGGCGGGGCGCGGGGCGGCGTCGGGGCGGCCCGGCGGGGCGTCGGTGCGCAGCAGGCGGGCGTAGGCGTCGGTGAGTTCCGGTCCGGGGTCGATGCCGAGTTCCTCGGCGAGGGCCCGGCGGGTGCGGTGGAACCAGTCGAGGGCCTCGGAGCGGCGCCCCGCGCGGCCGAGCGCGTGCATGAGGTGGGCGACCAGCGGTTCGCGCAGCGGGTCGGCGGTGGCCTCGGTGTGCAGCAGGCCGGCGGCCGCGCAGTGGTCGCCGAGCCGGCCGTGGGCGCGGGCCAGGTCCTCGACGGCGGCCAGCCGCCGTTCCTCCAGGGCCCGGGCGGCGGACTGCAGCGGCAGGCCGGCGGTGGTGCCGGCCAGGGCGGGGCCCCGCCACAGGGCGAGTGCCTCGCGCAGGTCGGCGGCGGCCCGGGCGGCGTCGTCCAGGGAGCGGGCGCGGGCCACCAGGCGGTCGAACCGTACGGTGTCCACGGCCTGGTCGGGTGTCCGCAGCCGGTAGGCGCCGTTGTCGGTGACGAGTTCGACGCCGGCGGCGGGGGCGTCGTGGGCGGTGAGCAGGGAGCGCAGCCCGGAGACGTGGTTGTGGATGACGGTGCGCGAGTGCCGGGGCGGTTCCTCGTCCCAGAGGGTCTCGGTGAGCCGCTCGACGGTGACCGGTGCTCCGGGGTTCAGCAGGAGCATGGCCAGCAGGCTGCGGCGCTTGGCCGATCCGGCCGGAAGCTCGCGGCCGTCCGCGGCCACCACGGTCACCGAGCCCAGCAGTCGGAACTCCACGCACCCCCCTTGGATCAGATGTATATGACAAGCATATGACAGCACGCGATCCGTCGGTCGCGGAGCGTCGCCCACGAACGGGCGGGGCGGCGCACCGCGGACGGCGGGGCGGCGGGCACCGGCCCCGCCCCGCCTGGTCCGGGGACTACGAGGTGACGGCGTCGTCCATGGACTGCTGCCAGTAGCCGACCTTGAGCGAGTCGTCGATGTACAGACCCTTGGCGGGCAGCGAAGGGTTGCTTCCCGCGCCGACGCTCTCGTTGCCGGAGGGGCCGTGGAAGTAGACGGCCAGCGAGGTCTCGGTGTGGCCGTGGGCGCCGCTGCCGTCGGTGGCGGACAGGTTCACCGAGGCGTAGCCGGACTCGCCGGGCTTGAGCGTGACGACGGCCTGCGGCTTGGAGTCCTCGATGACCGGCGGCACCGACTGGGCCTCGCCGAAGCGCACGGCCGGGTAGCCGTAGAGGTAGCAGGGGGCGCTGCCGGTGTTGGTGACGGTCAGCAGCAGGTGGTTGACCGGGCGGGTCAGCGGGGCCGCGACGGTCTTGGTGACGGAACCCTCGCAGGTGACGGCCTTGCCGTCCGCGGGGCTCGGGGGCTTCGGGGCGGCGGGGGCCTTCGCGGAGGGCTTGGCGGAGGCGGGCGAGCCGGTCTGGGCCGGGGCGCCGGTCGCGGCGGGGGCGCCGGTGGCGGGTGCGGGGGCGGGGGCCGCCGGGGCGGGGGCGCTCGCGGCGGGCGGGGCGGTGGGCGCCGGGGAGTTCGCGGAGGTCCCCTTGCCGCCCGCGTCCCCCAAGTCGTCGTTGCACGCCGTCAGGGTGAGCGCGGCGAGCGCGGCGGCCGCGACGGCGGCCAGGAGGCGGGTGCGGGAGGTACGGGCGGTGCGGATGCCGAGCATGTGGGCGTGGCCTCTTCGAAGATCGTTCGGTGTGGTGCTTGGATGACCGGAGCCTGCCCGGTGGCCCGTCCCAGCCGCCACGGTCAACGGCCGGTCAGGGACGCTGGGACACTGGGAGGGGCCCTGAGCAGGGGGGATGCCGGGGCCCTGGAACACGGGGATGAGACATGGGGGTTGGACGATGGGAATGCCGCACGCGACGGGGAGCCCGGCGGCGGACGATCTCGCGGCACTGCTGGGGGAACTGAAGGAGCGTTCGGGGCTCAGCTACGGGACGCTCGCCAAGCGCCTGCACCTGAGCACCTCGACGCTGCACCGCTACTGCATCGGCGCCGTGGTGCCGCCCGAGTTCGCGCCGCTGGACCGCCTGGCGCGGCTCTGCCGGGCGACGCCGCAGGAGCTGATGGAGCTGCACCGGCGCTGGATCCTGGCCGACGGGGCGCGCCGGGCCCGGCCGGGGCAGGAGGCGGGGGCTTCCGCTCCCGCGGCCGCCGCCGTACCTGCGGCCGTACCCACTCCCGTCCCGGAGCCCGTACAGGAGGCGGACACCGGCCCGGCGCCGTCCAAGCCAGCGCCGGACGGGCCGACGGACGGCGAGGAGGACGAGCCGGTCGCCGTCGGCGTGCCGTCCGGGGGCCCCGCGCCGGGGCGGGGCCGGCGCCGGGTGCTGCTGGCCGCCGTCACCGCGGCGGCCGTGCTGGGGGCGGTGGCCTTCAGCCTCGTCCCCTCCGGCGGGCACGGGAACGGGGCCAACGGTGGGAGCGCGGAGGCGGCCGCCGACCAGCGCCCGGCCGGCGCCGCCGAGGCGGTGGCCACCGACACCGGGCAGCCGGGCGGTGCCGAGCCCTCGACGCCGGGCGCCTCCGCGTCCACTCCCCCGGTCGGCGCGGGCCAGGCGCCCTCCGCCTCCCCCTCGTCCTCCGACTCCGCTCCCGGCACCGCGGCCGGTTCCGGCCTCACCAGCTCCGACCCGGGCGGGGCCGGTGAGGCCGGCCCGGGCGCCTCCGCGAGCGCCTCGCCCACCGCCACCGCCGACCCGGCGCCGCTGAGGATCGCGACCCGCCCCTACGTCTACGAGAACCCGTGCTACCAGCACTTCCTCGTCGACAGCCCGCCCCAGCAGGTCGGCCCGCCCGCCAACGAGCCGGAGGCGCCGCGCTGGGCCGCCGCGTACGGCGCGGTCGCCTCCGGGGAGCAGCGGGTCGCGCTGACCGTCCAGGGCACCGGGAAGGACACCGTCGTCCTGGAGGCGCTGCACGTACGGGTCGTGACCAAGGGCGTGCCGCTCCCCTGGAACGACTACGCGATGGGGGTGGGCTGCGGCGGCGGGGTGGAGAGCGCCTCCTTCGACATCGACCTGGACAGCGGCAGTCCGACGGTCACCGCCCGGGGCGGGCAGCGCTCCTTCCCGCGCAAGGTCAGCGAGTCCGATCCCGAGGTCTTCTACGTGACCGCGCGCACCCGGGCGCACGACGTGCGCTGGGAGCTGACCCTGGACTGGTCCAGCGGCGGGCGCAAGGGCACGATGCGCGTCGCCGCGGGCAACACGCCGTTCCGTACCAGCGGGGCCACCGGGCGGCCGGGCTACGACTACCCGCTGGGCGGCAGCGAGTGGGAGCGCCGGCCGCGCTGAGCCCTCGGAAGCCGAGACCGGCGGGCCGGACGAACCGCCCGCGCCGGGCGGGCCGGGCGGGCCGGGCGGGCCGGGCGGGCCTGGCGGGCCGGGACCAAGCGGAGGAACCGACTCCGACGGCTGTTACCACACGTCCGCGCAGCTCACGCGCGGGCCGGGTGATCGCCAGGGCACCCGGCGGCCACCACAATGGTGCGGACAGTTCCTCGGAAGTACAGAGAAAGCGAAACACCATGGATCTCGGCGTGCGCTGGAAGCTGCACGGCGACGGGCGTACGCCCGCGCCGGGGGCGGTGGTCCGTCCCGACGAACGGCTCTCCTGGCCCCGCACGGTAGGCCTGGGCGCCCAGCACGTGGTGGCGATGTTCGGGGCGAGCTTCGTGGCGCCCGTGCTGATGGGGCTCGACCCGAACCTCGCGATCATGATGTCCGGCGTGGCGACCGTGATCTTCCTGCTGGCCACCAAGGGCCGGGTGCCCAGCTACCTGGGCTGCTCGCTGTCCTTCGTGGGCGTGGCGGCGGTGATCCGGGCGCAGGGCGGCACCAGCGCGACGGTGACCGGCGCGGTGTTCGTGGTGGGCGTGGTGCTGTTCCTGGTCGGGGTGGCGGTCCAGCGGTTCGGGGCGCGGATCATCCACGCCGCGATGCCGCCGATCGTCACCGGCGCGGTGGTCATGCTGATCGGCTTCAACCTCGCTCCGGTGACCGCCTCGACGTACTGGCCGCAGGACCAGTGGACGGCGCTGCTGGTGATGCTGTTCACCGGTCTGGCCGTGGTGTGCCTGCGCGGCTTCTGGTCGCGGGTGGCGATCTTCCTGGGGCTGCTGTTCGGGTACGGGATCTCCTGGCTGTTCGACCGGGTCTTCGGGAAGATCCACTCGGTGGACGGCGGCGGGCACATGACCGACCACTGGCGCCTGGACCTGTCGGGTGTCGGCAAGGCGGACTGGATCGGCCTGCCGACCTTCCACGGCCCGTCCTTCCAGTGGTCGGCGATCCTGGTGGCGCTGCCCGTGGTGATCGCGCTGGTCGCCGAGAACGCCGGGCACGTCAAGGCGGTCGGCGAGATGACCGGCTCCAACCTGGACGACAAGCTGGGCACCGCGATCTCGGCGGACGGCGTCGCCTCCATGCTCTCCACCGCGGTCGGCGGCCCGCCGAACACCACGTACTCGGAGAACATCGGCGTCATGGCCGCCACCCGGGTCTACTCGACGGCGGCGTACTGGGCGGCGGCCGGCTTCGCCCTGCTGTTCGGCCTGTGCCCGAAGTTCGGCGCGATCGTGGCCGCGATCCCCGGCGGGGTGCTCGGCGGGATCACCGTGATCCTGTACGGCATGATCGGCCTGCTCGGCGCGCAGATCTGGACCAAGTCCCAGGTGGACCTGCGCAACCCGCTGAACCTGGTGCCGGCCGCGGCGGGCATCATCATCGGCATCGGCAACGTGTCGCTGAAGTTCACCGACACCTTCAGCATCAGCGGCATCGCGCTCGGCACGCTGGTCGTCATCACCGGCTACCACGCGCTGCGGGCGCTGGCGCCGGCGCACCTCAAGACGCAGGAGCCGCTGCTGGACGAGGGCACCTCCTCGTACGACGAGAACGCGGAAGGCGCTGAGGGCGCCGGGGGAACCGGGGCACCGCGCACCCCGTAACGGACGGGAGCGGGGCCGGGTTCACCCCGGAGGACGGCCGGCGGAAGTGACCGAAAAGCACTTCCGTCGGCCGTTTCGTCTGGCCGGGCGGGCCGGTTGCTGGTCGAATCACTGCTCGCTCGTATCGGCCACTCATCCCCCCGGGAGAGGCATGTCCCCTCTGACCCACCGCCGCAAGGCCGCCACCGCGGCCGCCGCCCTCGCCACGCTGGCGCTCACCTGCGGCCAGGCCTCCGCCAGCAGCCCCGCCACCGACGCGGGCAAGGTCCTGTGGACGCCGAGCACCAGCACGGGCCCGTCCTCGTTCAAGGCCGTCCAGTGCGCGGCGAACAACTTCGGCGTGGTGAAGGACCCCGCCAAGGGCAGCGTGTGGCGGGCCTTCCAGGCCGCCGGCGAGGAGCGCTGCGAGACGCTCAGCCCGGACCTGAAGGAGGGCGACACCTTCTACCTGGGCTGGTCGTCCAAGGTGGACATCAAGGACACCAACAGCCGGTACGTCTTCCAGCTGAAGTGCTCGCCGAGCACCGACACGGCCAACCACCCGATCGAGATCGACATCGTCAACGGGCGCGTCCGCCTCCAGGAGTGGGACACCGCCCACGTGGCGCACTCCCTGTGGACCGCGCAGACCGCCAACAACACCTGGCACTCGTACGCGCTGAAGATCCGCCTGGGCCGCACGGACGGCACCATCGACTTCTGGTTCGACGGCGTGAAGCAGACGTTCACCACGGGCTCGGGCACGTTCAAGGGCACCACCTGGGACGGCGACCGGAACTACCTCAAGTGGGGCTCGTACCACCCCTCCACGGGCGACGCGACGAACACCTTCACCAGCCCGGTGATGGCCACCACCCTGGAGGCGGCCACCGCCGGCTCGTGAACAGCCGTGGGCCCGGAC
>NZ_JBHVEU010000363.1:0-9110 GCF_042802075.1 Kitasatospora sp. NPDC057518 | reverse complement strand
TCAGCGCGCCGCAGGCGACGCCGGTGGCGAGCCGTACCAGGAAGTCGACGGTGGTCAGGGTGTGCACGACGGCACCTCCTTCACGGGAGGAGGGGGACGGACGGTGGCACGCGGTCGATGCTCCCGGCAGGCCGGGCGACCTCGATGATGGCCATCGCCACGGTGGTCGGCGGGGAGGCGCGCAGGGCGCGGGGGCCGGCCGTGCGGTCGGCCCCGGACGACGTGACGGCGCGTCGGCGCATCGGGGGTCTCGGGCGCCTCCGGAGCCGTGAGCCGTGAGCCGTCCCGAGCATAGACCGCCTCCGAACGACCGGGGCAGGGGTTTCCCGCTCTTCCTCGACAGCTTTGTAGAAGTTTGACCGAATCCGATCACCGCCGCCCGGGAACCGGCCCGCCTTGCGTCACGTCCTCCGACATATATAGTTCACCGACATATGCAGTTGAGCAGCTCACGAGGGGGAAGTGTGTCCCACACCGATCCGAACCGGCCCGCACCCGTCCTGCGCCTGGCCAACGTCACCCGCGTGCACGGGCGGGGCGCCGCCGAGGTGCACGCCCTGCGCGGCATCGACCTGGCCGTCCACCCGGGCGAGTTCGTCGCCGTCATGGGCCCGTCCGGCTCCGGGAAGTCCACCCTGCTGACCCTGGCCGGCGGGCTGGACCAGCCCAGCGACGGCGAGGTGCTGGTGGAGGGGGTCGCCCTCGGCGGCCTCGGCCGCGGCCGGCTCGCCGACCTCCGGCGGCGCTCGATCGGGTACGTGTTCCAGGACTACAACCTGATCCCGGCCCTGACCGCCGCCGAGAACATCTCGCTGCCTCGCGAACTCGACGGCGTCCCGGGCCGCCGGGCCCGCCGGGAGGCGCTGGCCGCACTGGAGGAGCTGGGCATCGGCGAGCTCGCCGACCGCTTCCCCGACGACATGTCCGGCGGCCAGCAGCAGCGCGTGGCCATCGCCCGCGCCCTGATCGGCGAGCGCCGGCTGGTACTCGCCGACGAGCCGACCGGCGCCCTCGACTCGGCCACCGGCGAGGCGGTGCTCGCCGTGCTGCGCGCCCGCTGCGACGCCGGCGCCGCCGCGATGATGGTCACCCATGAGGCGGCCCACGCCAGTTGGGCGGACCGGGTGGTCCACCTGCGGGACGGCGCGGTCGCCTCGGAGGCCCCCGGCCGCCGCTCCTCCGCCCGCCTCGCCGCGGTGCACCCCTCCGGTGCGGTCGGCGAGGTGGCGCAGTGAGGTTCGGAGCCTGGCGGGTCGCCCTGCGCATCGCCCGCCGCGACGCGCTGCGCGCCAAGGGCCGCAGCGCGCTGATCGCCGCCATGATCGCGCTGCCCGTGCTCGGCGTCACCGGCGCCGACGTGGTCCACCGCAGCGGGCAGCTGACCCCGGCCGAACGGGTCGAGCGGGTGGTGGGCGGCGCGGACGCCCTGGTCACCTCGCTCGCCCCGGGCACACCGGTCGAGCAGGCCCCGATCGCCGAGGACGGCGCCTTCACCGTCCCGGCCCGCCCCGGCGACAAGCCGACGGCCGAGCAGGAGAAGGGCGCGAGCACCGACCCGGCCGCCCTGGTCGCCGCGCTGCTGCCGCCCGGCAGCGCGCTCACCCCGGCCCGGCCCGGGCCGGAGGCCGGCGCGGACTCGCCCGAGGGCCTGGTCCGCACCCTCACCACCGAGGCCGACCTCGGCGACCCGATCTGGCGCGGCCGGCTCGACCTGGTCGAGGGCCGCGCCCCGAGCGCCCCGCACGAAGTCGCCGTCACCCGGGCCTTCCTGGACCGCTCCGGGCTCAAGACCGGAGCCACCACCACCCTCCAGGGCCTGGAGCGCACCGGCTACACCATCACCGGTGTGGTGGAGCACCCGAGCGAGCTGGGACGGGTCGAACTCGTCGCCCGGCCCGGCGAGTTGATCGAGCCGCTGAACACCGCACTGGCGGCCGGCGGGCCCGTCGCGGAGAAGCCCTCGGCCACCCGGTCCGGCTGGCTGGTCCGACTGCCGTCCGGGGCCTCCCTCGACTGGGCCGCCGTCCAGCGGTTCAACGCCCACGGCTACACCCTGACCGCGCGCTCGGTGGCGATCGCCCCGCCGCCCGAGCAGGCCGTCCCCTACTACCGCGACGCGTACCGCTACCACGACCCGACGGCCGCCAACAACACCAAGATGGTCGTCGCCGTCGTCAGCGGCATGGCGCTGCTGGAGATCGCGCTGCTCGCCGGGCCCGCCTTCGCGGTCGGCGCCCGCCGTTCGCGCCGCCAGCTCGCCCTGCTCGGCGCGGCCGGCGGGAGCCGGGCCCACGTCGGCGCGGTGGTGCTCGGCGGCGGCGTCGTCCTCGGCGCGACCGGGGCGGTGGTCGGCGTGGTGCTCGGCACCGCGGTGGTCGCCCTGCTGCGGCCGCGGATCGAGCAGTTCGGCGGCGTGCGCTTCGGCCACTTCGCCGTGCCGCCGCTGGACCTCCTCGCGATCGCCGGGATCGGCCTGTTCACCGCGCTGCTCGCCGCCGCGCTGCCCGCGCTGCAGGCCGCCCGGCGCAGCGTCACCGCCGGGCTGACCGGCCGGGACACCGTCCGCGCCCCCAGCCGGCTGGTCACCTTCGCCGGCCTGGGACTGCTCGTCCTCGGCGCCGTGCTCGCGATGTACGGCGCGGGCGCCGTGAAGCGCGACCAGCCGGGCGCGGGCGGCTACGACACCCGTACGCTCACCGTGCTCGGCGGCTCGGTGACCGCCGAGATCGGCCTGCTGCTGTGCACCCCGATGCTGGTCGCCCTGATCGGCCGGGCCGCCGGGCGGCTGCCGCTCGGCCCCCGGCTGGCGCTGCGCGACGCCGCCCGGCACCGCTCGCGCACCGCTCCGGCGGTGGCCGCGGTGATGGCCGCGGTGGCCGGCGCCGTCGCCATCGGCGTCTACTCCACCAGCACCGACGCCGAGGACCGGCGCGACTACCGGCCGCAGGCCCCGTACGGCGCCGTCCAGTTGATGACGTACGTCGACGGGCCCCGGCTCACCGAGGAGCGGGCCGAGCTGGAGAAGCAGCTGTCCGGGCTCGGCCCGCGCGGCGACCTCGGCCAGGTGGAGTACCGCTTCTGCGACAACTGCTCCAGCGTCGTCCAGCTCCAGGGCCCGCCGGAGCGCCGCGGCCTGGGCTCGCCGCCGCACATCGCCGCCGGTGACGTCACCGTGCTGCACAACCTGTTCGCCGTCCACGACCCGGCCGCCGAACAGGCGCTGGCCGCCGGTAAGTTGCTGGTCTTCGACCGGTCCCTGGTGGGCGCCGACGGCAAGGCCGTGATGGTCCTGCGCGGCGGGGGCGGCGCTCCGCTGCAGCCCGGCGAGGTGCCCAAGCCGGACGTCCAGGAGGTCCCGGTCGACGCGGTGCTGGTCGACAACCCGGCCGCCGCCGACTTCGCCCAGGGCCTGGCGCTGCCCTCCGCGCTGCCCGCGCTCGGGCTCACGTCCCGGCCGTCCGGCTCGGTCTGGCTGCCCGCCACGCCGCCCGACCGCAAGGCCCAGCAGCGCGCCGCGGCGGCCGCCGTCCGGCTGGACCGCTTCGCCACCCTGGAGGTGGAGCGCGGCTACCAGCCCACGGGCGACGCGCTCAGCCTGGCGCTCACCGGCTTCGCCGCGCTGGTCGTGCTCGGCGCGGCCGGGATCGCCACCGGCCTGGCGGCCGCCGACTCCCGGCAGGACCAGGCCACCCTGGCCGCGGTCGGCGCGCCGCCGCGGATCCGGCGGAGCATGGCGGGCCTCCAGTGCACCCTGATCGCCCTGCTGGGCGCGCTGCTCGGGGCGGTCAACGGGTTCGTGCCGGCGGTGGGGCTGCTGAAGTCCCGGGCCAGCGGCTTCGGGGCCAAGCCGGCGCTGATCACCGCGCCCTGGGGCGAGCTGCTGCTGATCGTGCTGGTGCTGCCGGTGGTCGCGGGGCTGCTCGCGGCGCTGTTCACCCGCTCCCGCATCCCGCTCGGGCGGCGGCTGTCCTGACGGCCCCGTCGGCCTCGGACACGTCTTGCACACGTACCGACCACCGGCTGACACCGCTTGGGCACCACCCGGGCACCGACCGCTACGCGCCGGGCGTCCGTCCCCCTCACCCGGGGGCGGGCGCCCGGCGCTCGCCGTACCATGGGCCGCGATCCGGCGGGCCAAGGGCGTCGGCGTCCGGTTCGGCGAGGGAGCAGAGGGAGTAGAGGGCGGTGCTGCGGGGGTTCGGGGACCTGGAGGCCGAGATCATGGACCGGTTCTGGTCCTGGGACCGGCCCGCCACGGTGCGCGAGGTGGTCGACGACCTCCAGCGGGACCGGGCCGTCGCGTACACCACCGTCACCACGGTCGCGGACATCCTGCACACCAAGGGCTGGCTGCGCCGCGACAAGGTCGGCCGCGCCTGGGTGTACCGGCCGAGCTGCACCCGCGAGGAGTACACCGCCCGGCTGATGCACCGGGCGCTGGAGACCACCCCCGACCGGGCGGGCGCGCTGCTCCACTTCGTCGACCGGATCAGCGGGGCGGAGGCCTCGGCCCTGCTCGCCGCCCTCGAACACGCGAGGTCCCGGGAGGCCGGGTAGTCGCGCTCGGATCCGTCCCCGGACACGCCCCCGTGGGCCCGTCGGCGTGGGGGTGCCGACGGGCCCCGGGTGGGGGTGGGGGGGTGGGGGTTCGTGGGATTTGCCGTGTCCTTGACCCGCGCGCCTGAACCCGCGCGGCCGGACCGGCGTTGTCACCGGTGCCGCAGGTACGCCTCCGCCGTCCGGCGCAGCCGGTCGTGCAGCCCGTCGTAGGCGCGGGCCCGGCCGAGCAGGGTCTTCGGCAGCTTGGCGACCATCGTGTAGTTGGTGTCGCAGACGTTCGCCGCCGGGGCCAAGCCGGCCTGGCTGACCAGCTGGTAGGCGTCCAGCTGGTCCAGGCCGAGCAGTTCGCCGGTCCAGCCGACCAGGTCGTGCTGGCTGATCCGGAACGCGTCCTCCAGCGGACGGGCGGAGCCGGTGCTGATCAGGAAGTCGTCGTTCTCCAGCCGGGGCCAGGCCGGTCCCCCGCCCTTGACCAGGTCGACGATCACGGTGGTGCGCATCGCCGCCTCCACCGCCGTGCCGCACACCTCGCCCTCGCCCTGGCGGGCGTGGCCGTCACCGATGGCGAGCAGGCCGCCCTCGACGTTGACCCGGAAGTAGGCGGTGGTGCCGGCCCGCATCTCGGGGGTGTCCAGGTTGCCGCCGTGCGCGCCCGGGGTGATCGAGGCCAGCACCTCGCCGGCCGCCGGGGCGACACCGACCGTGCCGTGCATCGGGTCGAGCGGCAGGTCCACCGTGAACCCGCTGTTGCGGGCCCGGAACCGGCAGACGCCCGCCTTGGCGTCCAGCTCGTAGACCCAGACCCGCTCCTCCAGCGGCGCGTGCAGCATCGCGGTGGTGTGGGTCGCGGTCAGCGCGCCGAAGTGCGGGAAGGTGCTGGAGACGCCGTACTCCCGGGCCGGGGTGATCTCCGCGAAGTGCACCGCGAGGATGTCCCCGGGCTCGGCGCCCGCCACCGCGATCGGGCCGGTGACCGGGTTGAGGTAGGGGAAGACGCACACCTGGCTGGGCAGGTCCCCGGTGCCGCGCACCTTGCCGCCGAAGCAGTCCTCGGTGGTCAACTCGACGACGGTGCCCGGCTGGACGGTGACCAGCGGGGCGCGGCCGCCGAAGGTGTAGGCGTAGTCCTCCGGGGTCGGGGACAGCCGGACGGTCTCGGGCAGGCTCACTGCTTCTCCTCGGCGGGGGTGCTGTTCATGGCGGTGCTGTTCGCGGCAGTGGTGTTCGTGGTGGTGGCGTTCCCGGCCGTGGCACCGGTGGCGGCGGCCTCGGCATCGGTCTCGGCGACGGCCAGCCGGGGCCTGCGCCCGGTCGCCACCAGCCCGGCGAGCACGATCCCGCCGACGAGCAGCCAGACGAACCCGAGCCGCTGGGCGGCGATGTTGGCGTTGACCACCACGTACGCGAGGATCGCGAAGCCGAGCGCCGGGGCGATCAGGTGCCGCCAGTAGTCCTTGCTGCGCTTGCGGACCAGGTAGTGGACGACCACGGCGACGTGCAGGACCAGGAAGGTGGACAGCGCGCCGAAGTTGACCAGGGTGCTCAGCAGGGTGATGCCGTCCTCGCGCGAGGCCGTGTAGAGGCCGAGCACCAGCGAGATCCCGGCGGTCAGCAGGGTCGCGTTGACCGGCACCCGGCGGGTGGGGTGGATCCGGGCCAGGAAGGCGGGCAGCTGGCGGTCGCGGGCCATCGCGTACAGCAGCCGGGAGGTGGCCGCCTGGGCGACCAGCGAGTTGGCGAAGCCCCAGGCCACGGCGGTGGAGGCGGCGGTCAGTGTGGCGAGCCAGCCGCCGGCGGCGGTGCGGGCCGCGTCGTAGAAGGCGGTGCCGTTCGGGTCGCCGTCCCGGATCAGCGCGTCGGGGTCGGCGACCAGCAGCGAGGCGACCCAGGTCTGCACGATGAACAGTGTGCCCGCGAGCAGCAGCGCGGCGACCATGGACCGGCCGATGGCCTTGGCGGAGTCCCGGTTCTCCTCCGAGAGGGTGGAGATGCCGTCGAAGCCCAGGAAGCTGAGCACCGCGATCGAGACCGCCCCGAAGGCCAGGCTCCACGAGAAGGTGTGCCCGTTGTACAGCGGTGTGAAGTCGAAGCCCCGGCCCTTGCCGTTGGCCAGGGCGATCACGCCGACCACCACGAACAGGGCCAGCACGACGAGTTCGCCGATCAGCATCGCCTTGTTGACCCGGTTGGTGGTCTCGATGCCCAGGTAGTTGACCACGGTGTTGAGCAGCACGAAGCCGATCAGCCAGAGCCAGACCGGGATCGACGGCACCAGCGAGTTCATCGCGACACCGGCGATCAGGTACAGCAGCCCGGGCACCAGCACGTAGTCGAGCAGGATCATCCAGCCGGACAGGAAGCCGACCGGGGCGGCGATGCCGCGGCCCGCGTAGGTGTAGACCGAGCCGGCCATCGGGAAGGCCCGGGACATCTGGGCGTACGACAGGGCGGTGAACATCATCGCCACCATGCCGAGGACGTAGGCCAGGGCGACCATGCCGCCGGAGCCCTGGAAGACGCCGCCGAAGATGCCGAACGGTGCGATCGGCACCATGAACACCAGCCCGTAGACGAGCAGGTCGGTGAAGCCGAGCGAACGGCGCAGTTCCTGCTGGTAGCCGTAGCTCTCGATGCCCTGGGGTGCGGGTGTGTCGGCCATGGTGCTCTCTCTCCGTGACGACCCTGAGGGGGTGTGGGGAGACTGTAGAGGGAACTATTTCCAGATGGAAGGGTTTCGTTCCGACATTCCACCTGACGAGAACGGAGTGCCCGGGGCCGGCTTGACCTACCGGGGCAGGACGGCGAAGCCGAGGCCCTCGGCCCGGGCGAGGTGGATCGGCGCCCGGCCCGCGGCCTCGCCGTGCAGCAGCCGGCCCGCGGCCGCCGCCAGGCCGTCCGGGGCCAGGGCCCGACGGGCCGCCAGGTCGGCGAGCAGGCGCAGGCCCTCGTACAGGCCCACCGCGTAGGCGTCCAGGACCGGCGCCCACGGACCGCACAGGGCCCGGTGCCGCTCGGCGAGGCGCTGCCGGCGCTCCTCGGCCAGCGTCGCAAAGGAGGGCATCGCCGCGTACAGCGTCCCGGTGTCGTCGCCGCCGAGCGCGAGCAGGCCGTTCTCCTCCAGGGAGCCGGAGAGCCGCACCAGCCCGCGGTCCAGCCCGCTGCGCCGCAGCGCCCGGTTGAACTGCACCAGGTCGCGCCCGATCAGACTGAGCAGCAGGGCGTCCGCGCGGGCCGAACGCAGCGCGTCCAGCAGCGGGTCGAGCGCCTCCTCGACCGCCCCGAAGGGGACCCGCCGCTCCAGCACCACCCGGGCGCCGGCCCGCGCCGCGAGCCCCTCGGCAGCCCGGTGGACGGAGCGCGGCCAGATGTAGTCGTTGCCGATCAGCGCCCACCGGCCGATCCCGTGACGGTCCGTCAACTCCTGGATCGCCGGGCCGAATTGGCGGGACGGGTCGATGCCGGTGCAGAGCACGCCGGGCAGCCGGGAGCCGCCCTCGTGCGGCGGGGTGAAGACGTACGCGAGACGGCCCGCGGCGACGGTCTCGACCGCCCGGTGCACATCACTGGTGTGGCACCCGGCGAGCGCGTCCAGCGCCCCGGCGTCCAGCAGGCGCCGCACCTCCCCGGCGACCGGGCCCGGCGCGCCGCCGCCGTCCACCAGCACCAGCTCCAGCGGGCGGCCGAGGACCCCGCCGCCCGCGTTGACCTCGTGCGCGGCGAGCAGCGCGCCGTCCAGCGCGGACGGGCCGGTGAGCCCGAGCGGGCCGGACTGCGGCACGACGAGGCCCACCCGGAACGCCGCCCCGTCCCGAGCCGAGTGCAGCGCATCGAGCGGATCGATCACCCTCACCTCGATGCTCACGGTGCGAGTATCGTCGTACCGCCGATATCGGGGAAGGCCGGAACGGGAGGGTCCGATGACCGCAGCTGGTGCCGCACCGGGGGTCGACGGCCGTCCCGGCGATCCCGCCGCCCCGGCCGCCGAGCAGACCGTCGCCGCCGCGGCGCGCCCCCCGGCCGCCCCGGAGCCGCTGCTGGTCGAGCTGGTCACGCTGGCCCACCGCAGGCTCTCCGGCGGCCTCGCCGCCGCCCTCGCCGAGGAGGACTGCACCGTCGACCAGTGGCGGCTGCTGCGCGTCCTCGCGGACGACCGGGGGCACGCGATGGGCGAGCTGGCCCAGGCCCTGCTGATCCCGCAGGCGAGCCTGAGCCGGCTGGTGGACTCGCTGGCCGATTCCGGCTGGGTCTACCGGCGCCAGGACGACCAGGACCGCCGCCGGATCACCGCCCACCTCTCCCGCCAGGGCCGCACCCGGCTGACCCGGCTGGACGCCCTCGCGCGCCGCCAGCGGGACGAGCTGGACGTGACGCAGTGGCTCGCCGACCGGGGCGTTCCCGTCCTCGCCCCCAGCCCGCTCGTGCCGCGCGAACCCGTCCGGCGCGGCGGATTCTCGATGACCTTCTGGGCCTACGTCGAGGAGGACCGGGGCAAGGAACCCGACTACGCGGCGAACGCCGAGAGCGTCCCCGGCTCCACCCACGGCTACGAC
>NZ_JBHVEU010000362.1:0-9118 GCF_042802075.1 Kitasatospora sp. NPDC057518 | reverse complement strand
GGGAAGTCGGCCCCGCCGACTTCCCACTCCCCCACCAGCGGCCGGGCGCGTGGAAAACCGCAGGACACCGCGGGAAATCACGACAGAAGGTGTCTGGTTTCGCGGGGACAGTAGGGGGCGCCGGTCGGTGTCGTGGTGGCACGGGCCGGGACGACGGACAGACAAGGACCCCCCATGCGCGAAACACCCGACGAGCTCCACCGGCTCCAGGCCCTCCTCGACGCCTCGCTCGCCCGCTCCACCGCGCACCTGCGGTCGATCATCAACAGCGAGCGCTCGCTCACCGCCGACCAGCTCACCGGTGTGCTCACCGGCATGTGCACGCTCGCGCTGTCCACGGTGACGGCGAAGGGCGAGCCGCGGATCAGCGGCGTGGACGGGCACTTCCTGCACGGCATGTGGCACTTCGGCACCGCGCGCGGCGCCGCCAAGGCCCGGCACCTCGCCGCCCGGCCCGCCGTCAGCGCCGCGCACCTGCGCGGGGAGGACCTGGGCGTGTTCACCCACGGCACCGCGGAGGTCCTCAACCCGCACGGCGGCGAGCCGGCCGCCGACTGGCCGGAACTGCTCGCCTACTTCCGGGACTTCTACGGCCCCGACGCCTTCGACTGGGACAACGACGTCGTCTACTACCGGCTGCACCCGCAGTGGATGACCGCGTTCGCCCCCGACCCCGCCAAGCTCGACGCGGCGGCCGACGAGGCCTGACCCCGCCCGCCCCGGGCCCAGGCCCGGCGACAATGGTGCCGGGCCACCGCACACACGGGCGGGCCCACCAGGCGACACCAGGCAGGCGACGGAAAGGGGCGACGTGCGGGCGAGCCGGGCCATCGCGCTGCTGCTGCTCCTGCAGAGCCGCCGGACGATGACCACCACGGAGCTCTCGGCCGAACTGGAGGTCTCCGAGCGCACCGTGCAGCGCGACGTCGCCGCGCTGGTGGAGGCCGGAGTGCCGGTGTACGCGGAGCGCGGCCGCGGCGGCGGCTACCGGCTCGTCGACGGCTACCGCACCCGCCTCACCGGCCTCGAACGCGCCGAGGCCGAGGTCCTGCACCTGGCCGGGCTGCCGGGCCCGCTGCGCGACATGGGCCTGGCGGGGCAGGCCCTCGCCGCCCGGCTGAAGGTCGCCGCCGCCCTGGGCGACGCCCCCGCGGCCGCCGCTCGGCGCTTCCACCTCGACGCGCCGGCCTGGTTCCGCGACGCCCCGACCCCCGCGCTGCTCGCCGAGGTGTCGCGCGCCGTGTGGGAGGACCGCGTCCTGCACGCCCGCTACGCGGCGCGCTCCGGCACCCGGGAGCGGCGGCTGGAGCCGTACGGCCTGGTCCTGAAGGCCGGGCAGTGGTACCTCGCGGCGCGCGGCACCTCCGGCCGGGTCGGCTCGTACCGCGTCGACCGCTTCGAGAGCGCCGAGGCCGGCGACGAACGGTTCGAGCGGGACCCGGAGTTCGACCTCGCCGACTACTGGGCCGCGGCGGCCCGGGAGTTCACCCGCGCCATGCTGCGCGAGCGGGCGGTGGTGCGGCTGAGCCCGTTCGCCGTCGAGAACCTCGCCGCCCTGCTGGAGCCGACCGCCGCCGCCGACGCCCTCGCCACCGCGGGCCCGGCGGACGCCGACGGCTGGGTCACCGCGACCCTGCCGGTCGAGAGCTGGGACATCGGCTACCTCGAACTGCTGCGCCTGGGCCCGGAGGCCGAGGTCCTCCACCCGCCCGAACTGCGGGCCCGCCTGGCCGAGGCGACCCGCCGCGCCGCCGCCCTCTACACCTGACCGCCCCGCCCCTGACCGCCCCCCCCGGAGCGGGCCCGCCGCCGTCCGCGCCGCCCGGGATAGGTTTCCCCCTGCCGCACACGGCACTTCGCGAGAGGGGGTGTACGGGATGACGGACGGACCCGCGGACCGGCCCGCCGAGTCGTTCGTCCGGCTCGGCGGACGCCGGTTCGCCTACCTGGACTTCGGCGGCCCCGGGCCGGCCGTGCTCGCCCTGCACGGGCACTTCGGGCGGGGCCGGATCTTCGCGCCGCTGGCCGCCGCGCTCGCCGGCCGCTACCGGGTCCTCGCCCTCGACCAGCGCGGGCACGGACTGTCCGACAACGGGGGCGAGTTCACCCCGGACGCCTACGCGGCCGACGCGGCGGCGTTCCTGGAGGCGCTCGACCCGGCACCGGCCGCCGTCCTGGGGCACTCGATGGGCGGCGCGGTCGCCTTCCACCTCGCCCACCGGCGCCCCGACCTCGTGGCGGCCCTCGTGGTCGCCGACATGACGACCCTCAACCGGGAGCCCGAGACCAGCCCCGCCCTGGACGTGTCCGGCTGGCCCCGCCGCGCCCCGACCCGCCGCGCCCTGGCCCGGGCGCTGGCGGAACGCGGCGTCCCGGCCGGCTACTTCATGGACAGCGCCGCCGAGTTCCCCGACGGCTGGGGATTCCTCTTCGACACCGCCGACATGACGACCTCCCAGGCCGCCCTCACCGGCGACTTCACGGCCGTCTGGAACGCCTCCGCCCAGCCCGCCCTGCTCCTGCGGGCCGCCGACAGCTTCCTCCTCACCCCCGCCACCGCACGCCGGATGGCCCGCGAACGCCCGAACACCCGCCTGGCGGAGATCCCGCACAGCGGGCACTGGCTCTACGCGGACGCCCCCGACGCCTTCGCCCACCAGGTCCGCGCCTTCCTCGACCACGCCCACCCGGCGGGCCCCGCGACCGCGGCCGGATGACCCGCACCACCCGGCGCGAGGGCCCCGGCCGGGGCCGGGAGGCCGCTCACCCCGGGGAGGCCGCTCCGGCGTCCTCCCGGCCGCGCCGGCTCTCCTCGTGCCACTGCCGGATGCCGCGGACGATGTCCTGGCCGATCCGGTCCAGCAGCGCGGCCGCGCCGTCCATCCGGGCTCCGGCCGCGGTGGCCGGGCCGAGCAGTTCGGCGCCGTGGCGGGTGATCCCGGCGAGCACCGCGTTGCGCTCGGCACTGGCCAGCAGCGCGCGGTGCCAGACGTCGTCGTCGATGACGTACCGCTCGCGGCGGTTGCGCCCGTCGCGCTCCCGGCGGACCAGGGCCTGCACCTCCAGGTAGCCGACCGCCTTCGAGACGGACGCCGGACTGACCCGCAGGCGCCGCACCAGCTCACCCGCCGTCAGCGCGCCGTCCTCGGTGAGCTGGAGGCAGACCAGCACCCGCGCCGTCATCCGGGGCATGCCGCCGAGCGCCAGGAACTCGGCCAGCCGGTCACCGAACTGGCGGACCTCCTCCGTGTCGCGCCCGGGCACCGCCGGCTCCGGCACCGCCTCCCGGCCGGCCGCCGCCCGCCCGCGCCGGGAGCGCTGGACGGTGGCCCGCTGCGCCCGGTCGGCGCGGTAGCCGGACGGACCGCCGTTGCGGGCGATCTCCCGGGTGACGGTCGACGTCGGCCGCCCGAGCTGCCGGGCGATCTCGCCGTACCCCCACCCCTCGGCCAGCCCGGTGGCGATCCGGTGGCGATCCTGCTGGGTCAGTCTGGCTCCGGGCATCCGTCCCCGCCCCTCCTCGGTCAGACTCGGTCGGCCCAGTATCGGCCGACCCCGGCGACTGTTGCAATGGAACGCAGGCAGCTGTTGCATTCGTCGGCACGACCATTGCAAGGATGTCCCCGCTCCCACCTGCACAGACCGTGCACGGCAATGGAGTTGACGTTGACCCGACCGTGAAACGGCTCCTAGTTTCTTCCCAGGCCACGAACACCACGCCGAGGGGGAACACCAGCATGGGAATCACCAGGCGCGCCACCGCGCTGACCGCCACCGCCCTGACCACCGCCCTGACCACCGCCCTGATCGCGGGCGGCACCGCCACCGCCGCGCCGGCGCCCGCGACCCCGGACGCCCGGAACGGGCACCCCGGCGTCCAGCGGGTCCTGGACCGCGCCGTGACCGAGGGCGGCGTGCCCGGCATCGTCGCCGAGGTCCGCGACGGGCACCGCGCCTGGTTCGGCACCGCGGGCGTCGCCGACCTGACCACCGGGCGCCCCCGCCACGCCCAGGAGCGGTTCCGCATCGGCAGCACCACCAAGACCTTCGTCGCCACCGTCGTCCTCCAACTCGCCGCCGAGGGCCGGCTGGACCTGGACGACAGCGTGGAGCGGTGGCTGCCCGGCCTCGTCGACGGGCCCGGCTACGAGCCGGACCGGATCACCGTCCGGCAGCTGCTCGGCATGACGAGCGGGGTCTACAACTACGCGATGGACGCGAAGGTCCGCGCCGAGAACGAGGGCACCGGCTTCCTGCTCCACCGCTTCGACACCTACACGCCCGAACAGCTCGTCCGCACCGGCACCGCCAACCGCCCGGACTTCGCCCCCGGCGCCGGCTGGACGTACTCCGACACCGGCTACGTCCTCGCCGGGCTGATCGTCGAACGGGCCACCGGGACCAGCCTGGCCGAACAGGTCGACCAGCGCGTCATCACCCCGCTCGGCCTGAGCGGCACCTACACCCCCGACCCCGACGACACCGCCCTGCGCGGCCCGCACGCACGCGCCTACTCCCGCCTGGGCGACCCCTCCCCCACCGCCCCCGTCCACGACGTGACCGAGCTCAGCCCCTCCTGGGGCTACGCCGCCGGCGACATGGTCTCCACCGCCCGCGACCTCGACACCTTCTTCGCCGCGCTGCTGGGCGGACGGCTGCTGCCGCCCGCCCAGCAGCGGGAGTTGTTCACGACGGTCCCCACACCGCCCGGCGCGTGGATCCCGAACGCCGCGTACGGCCTCGGCGTCGGCTCCGTCACCCTGGACTGCGGACCGACCCTCTGGGGCATGGGCGGCGCCATCAACGGCTCCTGGACCTACACCTTCGGCACCCGCGACGGCGGCCACCTGCTCACCACCAACATCAACGGCGACTGGACCAACGGCAGTTGGCCGATCGCGGTGTTCACCTCCGAGCTGGAGGCCGAGTTCTGCCCCCGGCCCTGACCCGCACCGGGCCCCCCGGCCGGTACGACCCAGGGGGACGGCCGGGGGCCGGGCGTAGCATCGGGCGGGTGTGGGAGCGACTGGAGATCGAGGGTTTCGTGGTCCTGGCCGAGGAGTTGCACTTCGGGCGGACGGCCGAGCGGCTGGGGGTCTCCAGGGCGCGGGTGAGCCAGACGATCCAGCGGCTGGAGCGCCGGGTGGGCGCGCCGCTGTTCGAGCGGACCAGTCGGCGGGTGCGGCTGACGGAGCTGGGGCGACGGCTGCTGGAGGACGTCGGCCCGGCGTACCGGTGCATCGGGGACGGGCTGGAGCGGGCGCGGGCCGCGGCCCGGGGCGTCGAGGGGGTGCTCACGGTCGGCTACCTCGGCGGGGCGGCCGGGGAGTTCGTGATGGAGGTGATCGGCGCCTTCGCCCGCCGGCACCCGGGCATCGACGTGCGCATCCACGAGACGCAGGTGGCGTCCATGTTCGAGCCGCTGCGCGGCGGCGGGGCGCAGGTGCTGGTCACCCAGTTCCCGGTGGAGGAGGAGGACCTCGTACGGGGCCCGGTGGTGCTGCGGGTGCCGCGGATGCTGGCGGTGCCGGCCAACCACGTGCTGGCCAGGCGGGAGTCGGTCGGGGTGGAGGACCTGGCGCGGGACCGGGTGTTCGCCTGCACGGGGCACGTCCCCGGGTACTGGCAGGAGCGGTTGGCGCCGTCCGTGACGCCCGGGGGGCGGGTGGTGGAGCGCGGGCGGTCGGCGGCGACGCTGGCGGAGACCCTGGCGATGGTCGGGGCGGGGCAGGGCATCTCGCCGGTGGGGGCGGACGTGGCGGCGCACTCGGCGCCGCCGGGGGTGGTGTTCGTGCCGTTCGTGGACGCCGAGCCGCTCGAGTACGGGCTGGTGTGGCGGGCGGGCGGGGACAGTGCGCGGGTGCGGGCGTTCGCGGCGGTCGCGGTGGAGCGGGCCCGGAGGTGGAGCCGGGAGTGGGCGGAGCCCCCGACGACGACGGTGGCGGTGGGGGCGGCGGGCCGGGACCGGTAAGCCTGGCTTACCGGTCGTTGCGCGTTCGGGGGCTGATCAGCGGGGCGGCGGCGGCCAGGCTGGTGCCATGACCAGCGATCTCTCGGCGCGCCGCGCCCCCTGCCCCGCGTCCGCCCCCTCCCCCACCAACGCCCGTGCGCCTGAACTTCCGGCCGGCGCCGCCCTGTTCGCGCTCGCCCTCGGCGCGTTCGCGGTGGGCTCCGCCGAGGTGGTGGTCGCCGGGCTGCTGCCGCGGATCGCCGAGGACACGGGGGTGTCCCTGCCGACGGCGGGGGTGCTGGTGTCCGGGTACGCGGTGGGCATGGTCGTGGGGGCTCCCCTGCTGACCGCGCTCGGGGTCCGCGTCGCCCGCCGGCGGATGCTGCTGTACCTGGTCGGCCTGTTCATCGCGGCCGGCCTGGTCACCGCGCTCGCGCCGGGCTTCGGCGCGCTGCTGGCGGGGCGGGTGCTGTCCGCGCTGGCCGGCGGGGCGTACGTGGGGATCGCCTCCGCGGTGGCGACCTCGCTGGTGCCCGCGCGGCGCAGGGCCGGCGCGATCGCCGCCGTGTTCACGGGGCTCGGCCTCGCCAACGTGCTCGGGGTGCCCGGCGGTACCGCGCTCGGGCAGGCGCTGGGCTGGCGGGCCACGTTCTGGGCGGTGACCGCGCTGGGCGTGGTGCTGCTGGTCGCGCTGGCCGTCCTGCTGCCGCACGGGCCGGCGGCCCCGCGGGCCGGACTGCGGGCCGAGCTGCGGGTGTTCCGGCGTGCGGGCGTGTGGCTCGCCCTGGCCGCGACGGCCTTCGGCTGGGCGCCCTTCCTGACCGTCCTCACCTACGTCTCGCCGCTGCTGACCGAGGTCACGGGCTTCGGGTCCGGCGCGGTGCCGGTGGTGCTGATGCTGGTCGGCGTGGGCATGGTGGTCGGCACCCCGCTGGCGGGCCGGCTGGCCGACCGGGCGCCGGCGGCCGCGCTGTACGCGGCGCTGGCCGGGGTGACGGCCGTTCCGCTGCTGCTGCTCGCCGCCGTGCACAGCCGGGCCGCCGTGGCCGCCGTCTTCCTGCTGTTCGGCCTGGCCGGCGGGGCGGTCATCCCGCCGTTGCAGGCCAGGGTGCTGGCGCGGGCGAGCGGCGCGGACAACCTCGCCTCGGCCGCGAACATCTCCGCCTTCAACATCGGCAACGCGGGCGGCCCCCTGCTGGCGGGCGCGGCCCTGTCCGCCGGGGCCGGGTACACCGCACCGCTGGGGATCGCCGCCGCACTCGGCGCGGTGGGACTGGCGCTGGCCTGGGCGGCGCAGCGCAGCGACCGGCGCGGGTAGCGCCCGGGCCGGCGGGCGGACCGGCCCGTCTGCGGGGTGTGATGCGACCGGTGGGCCCGAGCGGTCGCGTCACGCCGCCGCGCGTGCCCGACACCGGCGCCGTCACTAGCGGGCCGGCGGGCTCGGCGGTCGGGGGTTCAGTGGTCGGCGACGAGGCGCAGGGCGGTGCGTGCGACGGCCTCGTGGACGGGGACGGTGCCGGAGACGAGTTCCAGGACGCGCGGGGCCGTGGCGGGTGTGGTGAGCAGGTCGGCGAGGACGGCCGCGACGTCGGCCCGGTCGATCTCGCCGGGGCCGGTGTGTTCGGCGAGGTGGACCCGGCCGGTGCCGGGCCCGTCGCGGAACCAGGCGGGGCGCAGCACGGTGCAGTCGAGGGCGGGGCGGGAGAGCAGGTCCTGGTCGGCTCTGCCCTTGGCCTGGAGGAAGGTCTCGACGAGGGGGTCGGGCGGGTAGTGGATGGCGGGGTCGGCGCCCATGGCGGAGAGCATGACGAAGCGTCGTACTCCGGCGAGTTGGGTGGCGTCGGCGAGGGTGAGGGCGGCGTCGTGGTCGACGGGGTCGGCCTGTCCGGGGGCGTTGCCGCGGCCGGCGCCGGCGGCGAAGAGCACCGCCTGGGCGCCGGTGAGCAGGTGTGCGAGGTGGTGGGGGGTGGTGTGGGCCAGGTCGGTGACGGCGGGTTGGGCGCCGGCGGCGCGTACGGTGGCGGCTTGTTCGGGGCGCCGGATGATCCCGGTGACCGGTAGGCCCCGGGTGGCGAGGAGACGGGTCGTCAGGAGTGCGACCCTGCCGTGGCCGCCCGCGATCACAACCGACATGCCGGTACCTTACGGGGCCGGTGCCCGCCCGGCCGCGACCGGCGCGCGTCTCGGGGCGGGGCGGGCGAGGCGCGGCGGCGGCGGGCGGGGCGGGTGGTGTGTCAGACGGCGACGAAGCGGCGGTGGCCGTCGGCGGCGAGGATGCGGCCGAAGCGCATGCCGGGGAAGTGGGCGGCGACGAGGAGGTCGTCGGTGTCGGCGGCTTCGTCGGCGATGCGGTTGCGCGCCGCGGAGGCGGCCTGCGGGTCGATGTCCCAGATCACCTGCCAGTCGCGTTCGCTGAACTGGACGACGGAGTGGGCGATGTCGCCGAGCAGCAGGGCGCGGCGTGCCCCGGAGGACAGGACGTAGGCGGTGGTGCCGGGGGTGTGGCCGGGCAGGTGGAGGGCGTCGATGCCGGGGGCGATGGTGAAGTCGGTGTCGAAGAGCTCGAGTCGGTCTTCGACGGGGGTGAGTGTGGCGACGGCTTCGGGGTCGGCGTCCGGTCCGGTGACGAAGTGCTGCCAGTCGGCGCGGTGGGCGCGGTAGACGGCGTTCGGGAAGACCGGCCGGCCGTCGACGGCGGCCCAGCCGACGTGGTCGAAGTGCAGGTGGGTGAAGAGCACGTCGGTGACGTCGGCGGGGGTGACACCGTGGGCGGCGAGCGAGTCGAGCAGGGCGCCGCCGTGGTAGCGGCCGACGTCCCGGGGCCCGACTCCGGCATCGACCAGGACGGTCCGCTCCCCGCTGCGCACCAGGAAGCCGCCGAGGGGCAGGTGGAGGGTGCCGTCGGGGTCGCGGTGGTGGGCGTGGCAGGCCCAGGGGTCGTCCACGCCGGGGCGGGTGAGGATCTCGGCGGCGGTCTCGGTGCCTTCTCCGTCCATGACCGCCAGGACCTCGATGTCGCCGATCCTCATGTGCTGCCCCTCTCGTGACGGTGCGTCGTGGGCCCGGGTGGAACGGGGGTCCGTTCGTGGGCCATCGGTGGCAACCGTGCCGGGCGGGCGGGGATTCCCGCCGGTGGGGGGCCGGGCCCCGCCGCCCCTTGCCCGAGGG
>NZ_JBHVEU010000361.1:0-9125 GCF_042802075.1 Kitasatospora sp. NPDC057518 | reverse complement strand
GCCCCCGCGGCGGGCCCTGCTACGCCGTGGGACCGGTCGGCCCGGCCGGCTGCTCGTGCGGGCCCCGGGGCTGCCGGGCGGGCGGCGGGGAGCCGTCCAGGATGCCGCTCTGCGCCGTCAGGTAGGCGAGCTGGGCCCGGCTGTTGCTGCCGAGGATCTCCGACACCCGCTTGAGGTGGCTCGCCACGGTCCGTGAGCTGATGCCGAGCCGGCTGGCGATCGCGGCGTCCGTGTAGCCGTCCACCATGAGCTGGAGCACCCGCAGCCGGGTCTCGTCGGTGAGCAGCGGCGGGCGCTGCTGGTCGCTCTCGTAGACGACCGGCGCGGCCCGCTCCCAGGCGTGCTCGAAGACCGAGGCCAGGAAGTGCACCACGCCGGGGTCGGTGACCTTGAGCGCGTGGTTGTGGTGCTCGAGCTCCTTGTCGGGGATGAACGCCACCGAGCGGTCGCAGATGATGAGCCGGTCGAAGACCTCGTCGACGGTCCGCACCTCGATGCCGGCCTCGGTGACGGCCTTGATGTAGTCCAGCGTCGGGTAGTGCGCCCGGACGGAGTGCTGGTAGAGCGTGCGCTGGCGGACGCCCCGCTTCTGCGCGTCCAGGGCCAGGACCAGCGATCTGGCGAGGACATCGGTCGGCCGGCTGCCGCCCGGGTGCGCGGTGAGCAGCTCCCGCTCGGTCGCCTGGGTCGTCTCGGCCACCGCGGCGGCGATGACCGCCGCGCCGCTGAGCCGCTGGACGTTGTCCCGGCCCTCCCGGCGCAGCGTCCGGTAGACGCTCTCGACCTGGGACATGGCGGTCCGGATCGCGGCCACCTGCTGCTGCTGTTCGAGGATCTGCTGCTCCATCGGGTGCAGCAGCGCCGTGGTCGCGACCTCGGGCGGGACCGGCACCAGGACCGAGGGGTCGCCCAGCGCCGCCGTCAGCAGCCCCAGCTCGGTCAGGCAGGCGGGCGGCTCCGCCGTCGGGGCCCTCCCCAACAGGACGGCCTTGCGGTAGAACGTGATCCCCTCGTCACAGGGCCCGGGGTGGGCCTCCGGGCCACTGACGTCCGATATGTCGCACATGTGCCACCCCCTTCGGAATCTTGCAGTGCACGATCCTGAGCCATCGGATCTCTTCTGGCAAGGACCCATTCCCAGGCATTCTCTCTGTGTGCGGGGAAACCCCCCAGCACGAACGGATAGGTCTATCTAGGGGTGGAAATGAAGATCATGCGGTTCCCGGGTCGAATCCTCGCGTCCTTCGTTATGGCCGCCGTCGCGGTGATCGTCGTTTCCGCCGCGCCGGACGCCCCCAGCAGCGCCCCCACCGCTGCCGCCAGCGACGTGGCGCTCCTGCCGGGCGACCCCGGCTGGGCCTGATCGGCCGGGCGGGAATCCGCCACCCCTGGACAGTAGCGCCGATCCGCCGACCTGCGGGAGTGCTGCGAATCACGTTTCGCGGATATCGGCGCGCCGACATTCAGAAGGAGAGAGAAATGACCGCTGCGATTGCCGTACCGAAATGCCTGGTGTGCGACACCGACTTCGAGGTCGACGAGGCCTGGGAGCGGGGCGAGGTGACCGAGTGCGCGGCCTGCGGCCAGGAGCACGAGGTCGTCGAGAAGTCCGAGGCCGGCGTCCGCCTCGACCTGGCCCCCGAGGTGGAAGAGGACTGGGGCGAGTGACCTCCTCCGGCCGCGTCCTGCTGTCGGCCACCATGCTGCGCCCCGAGGAGAAACTCCTCCTCGGGGCGTTGCGCGGGGAGGGTCTGACGGCGACTCCACTGCTCATGGAGGATCTGGCCGACGTGGTGGCGGGTCGTACCGACCCGCCGGCCCTGGCCCTGATCCGCAACCTCTCGCACCGGGACGCGATCAGCGTCTCGTGCCGCCTGGAACACGCCGGGATCACCACCCTCAACCGGGCGTCGACCATCGAGACCTGCAACGACAAGGGCCTGCAGGCCCTGCTCTTCGCCCGGCACGGCATCCCCCACCCGCACACCCGGCACGCCTTCAGCTACGACCAGGTGCGCGCGATCGTCGCCGAGCTGGGCATGCCGGCGGTGGTCAAGCCGGTCAGCGGCTCCTGGGGGCGCGGTGTCACCAAGCTCGCGGACGCCGCGTGCCTGGAGGCCTGGGCCGCCGGGCGCGAGTCCGTCGACGCCGCGGGGAAGCTCTTCCCCGTCATCGTGCAGGAGTACATCGACAAGCCCGGCCACGACCTGCGCGTGGTCGTCGTCGGGACCACCCCGGTCGTGGCGATCCAACGGGTCTCGGACGACTGGCGCACCAACACCCACCTCGGCGCCGAGGTGCGGCGCGTCGACATCACCCCGGAGATGGAGAAGCTCTGCGTCCAGATCGTCGACGTGCTCGGCCCCGGCTTCTACGGGGTCGACCTGGTGGAGGACCGGACCACCGGTGACCTGCTCGTCCTGGAAGTGAACGCCAACCCCGAATTCGCCCGCTCCTCCGCCCTGCACGGAGTGAACGTCGCCGGCCACCTCGCCTCGTACGTGGCGGGGCAGCTGACGGCCGCGGCCGTGTGACCCGGAGAGGAACCATGGAACTGTTCGACACCGCGACGGTGCTCGCCCGCGTGCTCACCTCGGGCGTGGTCATGAGCATCGAGAAGAGCGACCGTGAACTGCCCGCCCTGGAGCGGCTGCTGACCAAGCGGACCGGCCGCGCCAAGGCCGTCCTGCTGAACAGCCGGACCGGGGCCCTGCACGCGGCCCTGGCCGGCCAGGGCATCGGCCACGGCGACACCGTCGCCCTGGCCGGGCCGGACGAGGCCACCACGGCCTTCCTGGCCTGGCTCGGCGTCACCGTCGAGGGGCAGGCCCCGGCCGCCTTCGACCTGGTCTCGCTAACCCCCGAGAACGCCGGCCGGCTGGACGAGCTGACCGCCGAAGCCACCGCCCCCGCGCTGGTGGTGGACCTGAGCGGGCTCGGCTTCGGCCCGGCCGCCGCCGTGCTCACCGACGACGAGCGGCTCTGGGCCCGGGCCGAGCGGCTGAAGATCTTCGGCGCCTACGACCTGCGCACCATGTGGACCCAGCAGGAGGCCGACGAGGACCTGGTGCCGGGGGTGCAGTTCAACTACCGGCTGAGCCCCCTGGTGGCCGGTTGCGTACGGATGGCCCTGACCCACGCGGCTCGCCCCGCCGCCGCAAGCTCCGGAGCACGCTGATGATCACCGACTTCCCGAACTCGCCCCTGCCCCTGCCCACCGAAGCCGACCTCGCCGACGAGCTCGCCGCCCTCGGCGGCGGCGCGATGATCCCCAAGGCCCAGCGCCGCACGCTCTTCCCGATCATCACCAAGGAAGACGTCTTCAACCTGATGCTCGCCCAGCGGCAGTCGCCCGACAAGGTCGTGGCCGACTTCGCCGAGGCGTACCGCGCCTACGTCGGCGCCGAGTACGCCCTGCCCACCGCCAGCGGCACCTCCAGCCTGCACATGGCCCTGGTCGGCGCCGGCGTGCAGCCCGGTGACGAGGTGATCGTCCCGGCGTTCACCTTCATCGCCACCGCGCAGGCCGTGGTCGCCGCCCACGCGATCCCGGTGTTCGTCGACATCGACCCGGACACCTACTGCATGGACCCGCGGGCCGCGGCCGCCGCGATCACCCCCCGGACCAGGGCGCTCATGCCGGTGCACGTCCACGGCCTGCCCGCCGACGTGCCGGCCCTGCGCGCCTTGGCCGACCAGCACGGCATCGCCCTCGTCGAGGACGCCTCGCACGCCCACTCCGCGAAGATCGGCGACCGGGTGGCCGGCTCCTTCGGCGACGCCGCCGGCCAGAGCCTGATGGCCGACAAGAACTTCCCGCTCGGCGGCGAGGGCGGCATCGCCTTCTACGCCACCGAGGAGGCGTACGGCCGGGCGGTCGCCTACCTGGAGCGCCACGCCATCGACTACGGGATGTCCTGGGTGGCCGCCGCCTTCGGCACCAGCCAGCTGGCCCGGCTGCCGTACTACGACGAGATCCGGGCCCGCAACGCCGCCCTGCTCGGCGAGGCCCTGGCGGGGACCGGCCTGTTCACGCCGCCGCACGTCCCGGACGGGCACGTGCACGCGTACAACATGTACCGGACCACCCTGCACCCGGAGGCCGTCGGCCTGGAGGACCTGCCGGTGCACGCCGTCAAGGAGGCGGTGCACGAGCTGCTGGTCGCCGAGGGCGTGCCGGCCCGCGAGTGGCAGAACACCCCGATCCCGTGCCACCTGCCGTTCCGGCACCGCGACGGCTTCGGCAACGGCTACCCGTTCTCGCTCAACCCGGACGCCGTGCGCGACCACCGCCCGGAGGACTTCCCGGTCACCCTGGGCATGCTCGACAGCACCCTGGTGCTCTGCCGCGAGCTGCGCTCCCCGGTCGAGTACGAGCGGATCCTGCGCTACGCGGACGCCTTCCGGAAGGTCGCCCGGCGCCCGGACGCCATCCGCAAGCTCGTCGAGAGCGGCGACCACCGCCGTCCGTGGGAGAAGGCGGCCCGCCTTGGCTGACCAGAAGATCCGCGTCGCCGTCATCGGCGCGAGCGGCTACACCGGTGGCGAGGTCATCCGGCTGCTGCTCGAACACCCCGGGGTGGAGCTCGCGTTCCTCTCCGCGGAGCGCAACGCCGGTGCCACGGTGGGCAGCGTCCACCCGTGGCTGCGCAACCACCCCAGGGCGGGCTCGCTGACGCTCCGGCCGCTGGCGCAGCTCGCCGAGGCCGGCCCCGTCGACGTCGCCTTCGGCTGCCTGCCGACCGGCACCCTGCCGGAGCAGCTGCCGCTGATCGCCGACAACGCCAAGCGGGTGCTCAACCTGGGCGGCGACTTCCGGCTCCGCGACGGCGGCGACGTCCGGACCCACTACCCGAGGACGGCCGCGAACCCGCCGAGCGAGGATTTCGCCTACTACATACCGGAGTTGAGCCCCGAGGTCCCGCAGGAGCGGTTCATCAGCCTGCCCGGCTGCATGGCCGTCACCACCATCTACGCGCTCTACCCGATGTTCGCCGCCTCGCTCGCGACCGACCGGGTCGTGGTCGACGCCAAGACCGGCTCCACCGGGAGCGGTCGCGGCGGCGGCGAGCCGCACGCCGAGCGCAGCGGCAACATCCGGGTGCACAAGCTGCACGGGCACCGGCACGCCCCGGAGGTCCAGCAGGCGATCGCCGACCTCACCGGCGCCGCCGTGGACCTGCGGTTCTCCACCCACAGCCTCGACGTGTCGCGCGGCATCATGGTCACCGCGTACACCGAACTGCGGGACGGCGTCACGGCGTTGGACGTCAAGCGGGCCTACGCCAAGGCGTACCTCGGCAAGCCCTTCGTCCGGGTCCGGCCGGCCCCCAAGGCGGCGCAGGACTTCCCGATGCTCAAGGCGGTCGTCGGCTCGAACGTCGCCGAGGTGGCGGTCGCGGTGCGCGGCGACCAGTGCGTCGCGGTGGCGGCCCTGGACAACCTGATCAAGGGCGCGGCCGGCCAGGCGATCCAGGCGATGAACCTGATCTCCGGCCTGGACGAGACGACCGGACTGCCCACCACGGCGGTGTCGCCGTGAGCCGTCCGCTGTACGTGATCAAGGTCGGCAGCGCCACGCTCGACCACGGCACGATCCACAAGGAGCTGGCCGACCTGGTGGCCCGGGGCGCCCGGGTGCTCCTGGTCGCCGGCGGTGCCACCGGCATCGAGGCCCACTACCGCGCGATCGCCCGCCCGATGCCGCAGCTGCGGCTCGCCAACGGCGACGAGGTGCGCTACTGCCCGCCCGAGGAGATGACCCACCTGGTCGACGCCTACGAGCGGGTCACCCTGCCCGCCGTGGAGCGGGAGGCCCGGGCCCTCGGGCTCGGCGTCTTCACCGCCGTCGCGGCGCGCGGCGCCCTGGTGACCGGCCGGGCCAACCGGCCGCTCAAGGCGCTGTCCGCCGAGGGCCGGCCGATCGTGGTCCGCGACCACCGGGCCGGCGTGCCCGCCCAGGTGGACACCGCCCGGCTGAACGCCCTGCTCGACACGTACGACCTGGTCTGCCTGTCCGCGCCGGTCGCCGACCCGGACGGCGGCGCCCCGCTCAACGTGGACGCCGACGTGCTCGCGGCGGTCCTCGCCAACGCGCTGGACGCCGACCACCTGCGGCTGGTCACCGGCACCGCCGGACTGCTGACGGACAAGGACGACCCGCGCTCCACGCTGGCCGACGCCTACCCGGGCGACGGAGCGCGGTACGCCGCGGGGCGCATGCGGCAGAAGGTCCGCGCGGCCGAGATCGCCCTGGAGGGCAGCGCCGACGTGGCCATCACCGGGCCGCACACCATGTCCGAGCCGGCCAACTGGACCAGGTTCTGGCGGGTGCGCGAGCCCTCCGCCGACCTGAGCCTGCTGACCCGGGTGGTCTCGGTGCCCTCGGTCTCCGGCGACGAGGCCGAACTCGCCACCCTGCTGGCCGAGTGGTGCCGCGAGCGCGGCATGGACGCCGCCGTCGACGAGGCGGGCAACCTCGTCGCCAGCCGCGGCATCGGGCCCCGCCGGCTGCTCCTCCTCGGCCACCTCGACACCGTGCCGCACCGCTGGCCGGCCGAGTGGCGCGAGGGCGAACTGTGGGGCCGCGGCAGCGTGGACGCCAAGGGCTGCCTGGCCAACTTCCTGGAGGTGCTCGCGCACGCGGACATCCCGGAGGACGGCCAGCTGTGCGTGGTCGGCGCGGTCGAGGAGGAGATCTCCTCCTCCAAGGGCGCGTTCCACGTCCGCGACCACTACCCGGCCGACGCGGTCGTCATCGGCGAGCCCAGCGGCTCGGAGAAGCTGACGCTCGGCTACTTCGGGCTCTTCAAGCTCAAGGTGACCGCCTCGGTGTCCAGCGGCCACTCGGCCGGACAGGACGCGGTCTCCGCCCCCGACCTGCTGATCGAGGCGCTCGGCGGCATCCGGACGGCCGTGCTGGCCCACGCGACCGACGCGCTGAGCGCGGTCATCGAGATCAGCAGCCGGACCGGGCGCGAGCACCACCACGCCACCGGGATCCTCAACTTCCGGGTGCCGCCCACGGCCGACCTCGACGCGCTGCGCTCGGCCGCGCTCGACCAGGTCCGGCCCGGGGTGGAGATCGAGGTGCTGCGGGCCACCCCCGGGTACGTCGGAGGCCGCTCCAGCTCCCTGGTCAAGGTCTTCAGCCGGGCCTTCGCGGACACCGGCATCCGGCCCCGCTTCGTCGTGAAGAAGGGCACCTCGGACATGAACACCCTGGCCACCACCTGGCGGGACGTGCCGATGGTCGCGTACGGCCCCGGCGACTCCTCGCTGGACCACACCGACGAGGAGCGGATCGGCGCCATGGAGTACCGCACCGCCCGCTCGCTGCTCGCGGACGCCGTCAACCGGTGGTTCGCCCTGCCCGAGGGGAGCCGTCGATGAGCACCCTGCTCGCCCCGCCGCAGACCGGGGACGACCTGCTGGCCACCCTGGCCGACCGGGCCGTACGGGCCCGCCGGCTGGTGGTCGACATGGCCGCCGGGCCGCGCGGCTGCCACCTCGGCGGCAGCCTGTCCGTCCTGGACATCCTGATCGCCGCGCTGCACCGGGCCTCGGCCGGGGACGGCACGGAGGTCGTGCTCAGCAAGGGCCACGCCGCCGCCGGGCTCTACGCGGCCCTGCACGTCAGCGGCGTCCTCCCGGAGGACCCGACACCGCGCTACGGCCTGGCGGGCGAGCCGTTCACCGGCCACCCGGGCCCCAAGGTCCCGGGCGTGCGCTTCCCCACCGGGAGCCTCGGCCACGGCGTCCCGTACGCCGCCGGCTGGGCGATGGCCCGCCGGATCGGCGGCCGGAGCGGACTCGGCATCGCCGTCGCCGGCGACGGCGAGCTCCAGGAGGGCCTGGTCTGGGAGACCTGCCAGGTCGCCGTGGCCCAGGAGCTGGGCAACTTCGTGCTGGTGGTCGACCGCAACGGCGGCCAGAACGACGGCATGGTGGCCGACATCTCGCCGCTGCCCCGGCTCGCCGAGCGGTTCGCCGCCTTCGGGTTCGAGGTCGCCGAGACCGACGGGCACGACCTGGCGGCGCTCACCGGGCTGCTCGCCGGGGACCGGGCCGGGGCCCGCAGGCCGCTGGCCGTCATCGCGAACACCGTCAAGGGGAAGGGCGTGCCCGCCGTGGAGGGCAAGGCCGGCTCCCACTACGTGACCATCGACGCCACGCGCGCCGCCAAGTGGAAGCGAGCGATCCGATGACCCTCTCGGGCCGTGACGCCTACCGCGACGAGCTGACCGGGCTCGCCGCCGAGGACGACACCATCCTCTGCCTGGAGGCGGACCTCGGCGGCAAGGGCCACCCGTTCCAGGCCGCCCACCCCGACCGCTTCTTCAACCTCGGCATCGCCGAGGGCGCCATGGTCGACATGGCGGCGGGCCTCGCCGCGGGCGGGTACAAGCCCTTCGTCAGCACCTTCGCGCCCTTCGCGGCGCTGCGCGCGGCGGAGAGCCTCAAGCTGACGCTGGGCTACCTGAACGCCGGGGTCACCGTGGTGGCGCCGTACGCGGGCGTCTCCGGCGCCTGGTTCGGCACCACCCACCACTGCCTGGAGGACCTCGCCGTCCTGCGCAGCATCCCGGGCGTGGTCATCGCCGCCCCCTACGGGGAGGCGGAGATGCGCGCGGTGGTCCGCGAGGCCGTGCGCTCCGGCCGGCCGCACTACATCCGCACCGGGCGCAACGCCCAGTACCGCTCGCTCGACCGGGAGGGCGAGCGGGCGCCGCTGGTCACCTGGGAGTCCCGGGCCGAGCCGGGCGAGGTCTGCCTGGTGTCGGTCGGCGAGGAGGGCACCCGCCTGGCGCTGGCCGCGCGGGAGGCCCGCCCCGGCACCGGCCACGCCCACCTGGTCTACCTGGACCACCCGAACCTGGCCCGCGCCGCGGCCGAACTCTCCCGCCACCACCGGCGGTTCGTCGTGGTCGAGGAGCACCGCGCCCAGGGCGGGGCGGCCGAGGCCCTCGCGCTGCTGATGCCCGGGTGCGAGGTCACCGCGGCGAGCGCGGACCTGACCTGGCCGTCCACCGGCGGCGACCACGAGGAGGTCATGGCCGCGGTCGGGCTCACGCTGCCCGCCGTGCTCGCCGCGGTGGCCCGGGCCGGCGGCGCCGGCCGGCTGT
>NZ_JBHVEU010000360.1:0-9125 GCF_042802075.1 Kitasatospora sp. NPDC057518 | reverse complement strand
GGTCGCGCGCGCCGGTGCCCGGGATGCGGTGGGGGAGTGCGGCTACTCCGGACGCTTCAGTCGGGTGATGAACTTGTAGCGGTCGCCGCGGTAGATGGAGCGCACCCACTCGACCGGGGCCCCGTCGTTGTCGAAGGAGTGCCGGGAGAGCTGGAGCATCGGCAGGCCGAGGTCGGAGCCGAGCAGGCCGGCCTCGCGCGGGTTGGCCAGGGTGGTCTCGATGGTCTCCTCGGCCTCGGCCACGGTGACCCCGTACACCTCGCGCAGCGCCGCGTAGAGGGAGGTGTGCTTGGCCAGGTTGCGGCGCAGGGCCGGGAAGCGCTTGGCGGAGAGGTGGGCGACCTCGATGGCCATCGGGTCGCCGTTGGCGAGCCGCAGGCGCTCGATCCGCAGCACCCGGCCGCCGGGCTTGATGTCGAGCAGCGGGGCGAGCCGGTCGTCGGCGGTGATGTAGCCGATCTCGATCAGCCGGGAGGCGGGCTCCAGGCCCTGGGCCCGCATGTCCTCGGTGTAGGAGGTCAGCTGGAGGGCCTGGGCGACCTTGGGCTTGGCGACGAAGGTGCCCTTGCCCTGGATGCGCTCCAGCCGGCCCTCGACGACCAGCTCCTGGAGGGCCTGGCGCACGGTGGTGCGGGAGGTGTCGAACTGGGCGGCGAGCGCCCGCTCGGGCGGCACCGGGGTGCCGGCGGGCTGGGTCTCGGTGAGCTGCAGCAGGTGCCGCTTCAGGCCGTAGTACTTGGGGACGCGCGCGGTCGGGTCGGTGCCGGCCTGCGTCGGGAGGCTGTTCACCTCGGGGTCGTTGACCTGGGCGGTGGATCCCCCGTCGCTGCTCATCGGACCTGTTCTCCCGCTTCTCGCGAGGCCTACGGCGACCCCGCCACATCGTTAACGGCTCACATCGTTGCATGTATGGCTACGGAACGAATACCTCATCACGCGATGAACGATGTGCGGTGTCGGCTTGATAACGGGTGGTCGAGATCGGTCGAACAGCCGTTGACAGGCCCATTGGTCTAGGCCAAGCTCCAGGCAGCTGGTCTACACCACTAGGCCGGTAGCTATGAATCCCCCCACCCGTTCGAAGGGGTCCGCGGCACCTTTCCCCCCGCTTTGTGTGGGTCTGCCGCTGCCGCCCGACGGGGGTAACCCAGGCATCCCTCAGGAGGATGGCGTAATGAAGCGTCAGCTCATCGCGGCGGTCGGCGTCGCAGCAATGGTCGTCGGCCTGGCGGCTTGCGGCTCGGACGGCAAGAAGAGCGAGGGCGACTCGGGGTCGCCCTCCGCCTCCGCGGCGGACAAGTACAAGGGCAAGACGCTCAAGGTCTGGACCATGACCGGCTCCGCCCCGAAGGGCTGGACCGACGCGGTCAAGACCGAGTTCGAGACCACCTACCCGGGCTCGAAGGTCGAGTACGCGACCCAGGAGTGGGGCGGCATCGGCGCCAAGATCACCGCCGCGCTGTCGGAGGGCTCGGTCGACGTCCTGGAGGTCGGCAACACCCAGACCGCCGGCTACGCCTCCTCGGGCGGTCTGCTCGACCTCACCAAGGAGAAGGCCGCCCTGGGCGGCGACGCCTGGCCCGCCAACCAGAACGAGTCCGCCGTCCTGGACGGCAAGCAGTACGCCGCCCCGTGGTACGTCACCAACCGCGTGGTCGCCTACAACAAGGACCTGTGGGCCAAGGCCGGCCTGACCGACACGCCGAAGACCCTGGAGGAGTTCTACAGCGACCTGGAGAAGCTGAAGACCACCGAGGGCGTCGTCGACCCGATCTACATGCCCGGCCAGGAGTGGTACGTCTACTTCGGTCTGCTCACCAGCGAGGGTGGCAAGATCGCCAAGAAGGACGGCGACAAGTGGGTCGGCGGCCTGGGCTCGCCCGAGAGCCAGAAGGCCTTCGAGACCTACAAGAAGCTCCAGGGCTACTCGGCCACCGGTCCGAAGGACAAGGACGAGGCCACCCCGCAGCAGAAGGACGTCTTCGCCCAGGGCAACGTCGGCGCCATGATCGGCCTCGGCTGGGAGCTGCCGGACGAGAAGGCCATGCCGAAGGACAAGATCGGCTACTTCGCGCTCCCCGGCAAGACCGCCGACAAGCCCACCGGCGTGTTCCTCGGTGGTTCGAACCTCGCGATCGCCTCGCAGAGCAAGAACACCGACATGGCCAAGGACTACCTGAAGATCGCCCTCAACGACAAGAACGAGGGTCTGTTCGCCGCCGCCGGCATCACCACGAACAAGCCCGCGCTGAACGCCAACATCCAGGGCGACTTCGCCAAGGCCGCCCAGCAGGGCGCCACCGTCGGCGCGATCACCCCGAACACCCCGAACTGGTCCAGCGTCGAGGACAACCCGAACCCGGTCAAGGAGTTCCTGACCGCTGTCCTCCAGGGCGGCGACTTCGCCTCCACGGCCAAGAAGTACGACGACGAGATCGCCAAGAAGCTCAACCAGAAGCAGTAAGCACCCGGGACCCGTCCTCGGCCCTCCCGCAGGCGGGAGTCCGGAGGCGGGTCCCAGCAGCGTCGTTCACCGGCCCCCGGCGGGGGGCCGGTGGGCGGCGCCTGTCCGTCGTGGCCAGGTTGTGAGGAAGTGAGAACGATGGCTGTGCATTCGGAGCGGGTGCAGACACAGTCCCCGGACCCAGGGAAGGCCGCTGTGGCCGGTCAAGAGACGAGCGCCTCGGGCGGCGGCTCGAAGGGCACCGCGCCGAAGGGCGCCAGATCCGCGGGCGGCCCCAGCCTGGGCTCACGCCTCGCGCCGTACCTGCTGCTGCTGCCGGCCACCGTGGCGACCCTGGCCCTGCTGGGCTGGCCGCTGCTCAAGACGGTCCTGCTGTCGTTCCAGAACCTCAACAGGCGCCAGCTGGTCCTGCACCTGACCGAGTGGACGGGCTTCGACAACTACAAGGAGCAGCTGACCGACCCGGAGTTCTGGTCGGTCACCGGCCGGACCATCGTCTTCACCCTGGTCAACGTGGTGCTGATCATGGTCGGCGGCACCCTGATCGGCCTGCTGCTGAACCAGCTCGGCAAGAAGATGCGGCTGGTGCTCCAGGTCGCGCTGCTGCTGGCCTGGGCCATGCCGGTGGTCGCCGCGACCACCGTCTACACCTGGCTGTTCGACTCCCAGTGGGGCGTCGTCAACTGGATCCTGGAGCAGCTCGGCTGGCAGTCGATGCACGGCTACAACTGGCTCAGCAACCAGTACTCGACGTTCTTCGTGATCATCCTGCTGATCGTCTGGATGTCGATCCCGTTCGTGGCGTTCAACATGTACGCCGGCCTGACCACCATCCCGAAGGAGCTCTACGAGGCGGCCCGGATGGACGGCGCCGGCGCGCGCAAGATCTTCACCGCGGTGATCTTCCCCAACCTGAAGCCGTTCTTCCTGGCCACGACCTTCCTCGAGGTCATCTGGGTGTTCAAGGCGTTCACCCAGGTCTACGCGGTCAACGCCGGTGGACCGGAGAAGCTGACCCGGACCCTGCCGGTGCACGCCTTCCTGGAGGGTTCGGCCGGCCAGCACTACGGCGTCGGCTCCGCGATCGCGGTGCTCACCATCCTGATGCTGGGCGTGCTGATGGCGTACTACTTCCGCATCATGATCAAGCAGGAGGACGAGCTGTGAGGCGCTCTCTCTTCGGACGTACCTGGCTGAACGTGATCGCGGCCGTCCTCGCCGTCTTCTTCGTGTTCCCCGTCTACTGGATGTTCGCGACCGCGTTCAAGCAGAACAGCGACATCATCAGCCCGACGCCGGTGTTCATCCCGCTCGACGCGACCTTCGAGCACTTCACCACCGCGGTCAACGCGCCGAACTTCTGGACGTACGTCCTCAACAGCGTCGTCGTCACCGTCGGCGCGGTGCTCGGGTCACTGGTGATCGCCACCCTGGCGTCCTTCGCCATCGCCCGGATGAGGTTCCGCGGCCGCAAGGCCTTCGTGCTGGTCATCATGATGGCCCAGATGGCGCCCTGGGAGGTCATGACCATCGCGGTCTACATCATCTCCCGCGACAACGACATGCTGAACAGCCTGGTGCCGCTGACCCTCTTCTACATGATGATGGTCCTGCCCTTCACCATCTGGACGCTGCGCAGCTTCATCGCCGCGGTGCCGAAGGAGCTGGAGGAGTCGGCCATGGTGGACGGCTGCACCCGCTCCCAGGCCTTCGTGAAGGTGATCTTCCCGCTGCTGGCCCCGGGCCTGATGTCGACCTCGCTGTTCGGTTTCATCACGGCGTGGAACGAGTTCCCGCTCGTCCTGATCCTCAACAAGGACCAGGGCAAGACGCTGCCGCTGTGGCTGTCGTCCTTCAAGACCGCCTTCGGCAACGACTGGGGCGCCACCATGGCCGCGTCCACGATGTTCGCCATCCCCGTGCTGATCCTGTTCGTCTTCCTCCAGCGCAAGGCGGTCGGCGGTCTGACCGACGGCGCCGTGAAGGGCTGAGTCCACGTGAGCATCCTCGTTCCCACCGTGCCGGACAGCGACCAGCTGCACGGCGACGCCCTGACCGTCCTCCAGCCCGGCTTCGTCGGCACCGAGCCGCCGGAGTGGCTGCGCCGCCACCTCGCCGCGGGCCTCGGCTCGGTCGCGCTGTTCGACCGCAACGTGGTCGACCTCGACCAGCTGTCCGCGCTCACCCGGGCGCTGCGCGCCGAGAACCCCGACCTCCTGATCGCCATCGACGAGGAGAGCGGCGACGTCACCCGGCTGGAGGCGGGCTCCGGCTCGTCCTGGCCGGGCAACCTCGCGCTCGGCGCGATCGACGACCCGGCGCTGACCCGGGACGTCGCCCGCGAGCTGGGCCGGGCGCTGGCCGCGGCCGGCGTCAACTACAACTGGGCGCCCACCGCGGACGTCAACTCCAACCCGCGCAACCCGGTCATCGGCGTCCGCTCCTTCGGCGCCGACCCCGAGCTGTGCGCCCGGCACACCGCCGCCTGGGTGGAGGGCCTGCAGTCGGCCGGCGTGGCCGCCTGCTCCAAGCACTTCCCCGGCCACGGCGACACCGCGGTGGACTCGCACCACGGCCTGCCGGTCATCGACGTCGACCTGGACGTGCTGCGGGCCCGCGACCTGATCCCGTTCCAGGCGGCGATCGCGGCCGGCACCAAGGCCGTGATGACCGCCCACATCATGATCCCGGCGCTGGACCCGAAGCTGCCGGCCACCCTGAGCCCGACCGTGCTGCGCGACCTGCTGCGCGCGGCCCCGGCCGACGGCGGCCTCGGCTACCAGGGCCTGATCGTCAGCGACGCGATCGAGATGGGCGCCATCGCCGACACCTTCGGGATGGGCGAGGGCACCGTGCTGGCCCTGGCGGCCGGCGCGGACGCGATCTGCGTCGGCGGCGGGCTGGCCGACGAGGAGACCGTGCTGATGCTGCGCGACGCCATCGTGGCGGGCGTGCGCTCCGGCCTGCTCGCCGAGGAGCGGCTGGCGGACGCCGCCGAGCGGGTCCGGGCGCTGGGCAGCTGGGGCCGGATCGCGGCCCAGGGCGAGCGGGTCGAGCCGGACCTGGCGGTCGGCCTGCGGGCCGCGCGCCGGGCGCTCAAGGTGGTCCGGGCGCCGGGCCAGGTGGTGCCGCCGGTGAGCGAGCGCCCGTACGTGGCCTCGTTCTCGGACGAGCCGAACATCGCGGTCGGCGACGTCACCCCGTGGGGCGTGGCCGGCATGCTGGCGGACCGCTTCCCCGGCACCCGCACCCGCGCGGTGTCGGCGGCCGAGGCCGCGCCGGAGCTGCTGGACGCCCTGGTCGGCGAGCTGCTGGCCGGCGCCGAGGGCCGCCGCCTGGTGCTGGTGGTCCGGGACGCGCACCGGCACGCGTGGATGTCCGCCGCGCTGCGCCGCCTGGTGGCGGCCCGGCCGGACGCCGCCGTGGTCGAGATGGGCCTGCCCCAGTCGGAGCCGGTCGGCGCGCTGTACATCGCCACCCACGGCGCCGCCCGGGTCTGCGGACTGGCGGCCGTGGAGGTCCTCACCGGGCAGCCGGGAGCGGTCGGCTGACACGATCGACGCGACGTCACCGGCGCTGTCCGGTGGCGTCGGTGAACGGGCCCGTCATGCGCATGTCGCATGGCGGGCCCGTTCTGTTTCCCCGCCGTCGACCCGGGAGACCACCGAGTGACCGTGTTCCCTCAAGCAGGCCTTAAATCCACCTTAAGACCTACTTAGGGTGACGGAACGACGACTGGCGGCCACGCGGTACAACGGCTCTGCAACGGCCGCCCCGACGAAGGCTTTTGGTCGTTGACACCACCTATGGTCTAGGCCAGAGTCCAGTCATCCGGTTCGAGATTCAACCTCGCCGGATGTGGTATCGGCCCTCCCCCAAGCTCTTCGCCGCCCCCTGTCCGGACTCTCCGCCACGGGCGCCAATCACGCTGCCGGCGGGCACAACGGCTCTACACCCCTCGGAGGATGGCGTGAAGAAGCGTCAGCTCATCTCGACGCTCGGGACCCTGGCACTGGCGGTCGGTCTGACGGCCTGTTCCTCGACGGCGAAGCCCTCGGGCGACGCCGGCGCGGCCGGTTCCGCGGACCCGAAGGCCGCCGGTGGCACCGTCACCGTCTGGCTGATGGACGACGCCCAGAAGAACTGGCCGGACCTGGTCCAGCGGGTCAACGACGAGTTCGCGGCGAAGTACCCGAACGTCACCCTCAAGCTCGCCTACCAGGGTTGGGCCGACAAGCTGGCCAAGCTCGACAAGGCCATCGCCGACGGCAGCGCCCCCGACGTGGTCGAGCTGGGCAACACCGAGACCATGAAGTACGTGCTCTCCGGCGCGCTGGCCCCGGTGGACCGCGGCACCTTCGACAACTCCGACAGCTGGATCAAGGCGCTCGCCAACACCTGTACGTACCAGGACAAGCTCTGGTGCGTGCCCTACTACGCCGGCTCCCGGGTCGCCATCTACAACTCCACCGCCTTCCAGCAGGCCACCGGCAGCGCCGACTTCCCGAAGACCGAGGCGGAGCTGCTGGCCGCGCTGGACAAGGTCGCGGACCGGAACAAGGCCGACAAGACCTTCTCCCCGCTCTACCTGCCCGGCCCGTACTGGTACGCCGCGATGAGCTACGTGGCCGCGTACGGCGGCGGCATCGCCAAGTTCGACGGCTCCGGCAACTGGCACGGCACCCTGCACGACCCCAAGTCCCAGCAGGGCATCAGCCACTTCGTCGACCTGGTGCGCAAGTACAACAAGGGCGACCTGGCGGTGAACGAGCAGAACCAGTTCGAGTCGATGGCCCGCGGGCACGCCGCGTCCTTCTACGGCAACGGCTACGAGGCGGCCAGCGTCACCGCGCCGGTCACCGGCGACCCGAGCCTCAAGGACGCCGTCAAGGTGGCCACCATGCCCGGCCCGGACGGCAAGCCGCTGCCGACCTTCATCGGCGGCTCCGACCTCGCCGTCACCGCCAAGTCCCAGCAGGTGGCGCTGGCCACCGACTGGATCCGGATGTTCACCAGCACCAAGTCCGAGCAGGCGCTGGCCGACAAGGACATCCTGCCGAACAACCTGACCCAGCTGAACCCGCTGAAGAGCAAGCCGAGCACCGCCGCCGCGGCCAACGCCGTCCCGGACGCCTGGTTCACCCCGCTGGCCCCCGGCTGGGGCGCGGTCGAGAAGCAGAAGATCATCCCGGACATGCTGACCTCGATCCTCAAGGGCAAGTCGGTGGACCAGGCCACCAAGGAGGCCGACGCCGCGATCGACCAGCTGATCAACAAGGCGTCCTGACCTCCCGTCGCGCCCGTCTCCGGACGCCCGTCCCGTCGTCGGAAGGGCGTCCGGAGGGGCGCGCGGGTGGGCGTGCGCGCGGGGCGCGCGGGTGTGCGGACGGAGGTGCCCGGCGGCGGGCGCGCCCGTAGGATCGTGGGACGAAGGACCGCAGCGAGTGTGCGGACTCGCCGCCTGGAGGTCCCCGCCGGGCAGCCGCCCGAGCGGGGTCGAACCGTCTCACCGGAGGCAGACCCAGATGTCCGACCCGCAGACCGTTCCCGTCCCCGGCCGGATCATGGCGGCGGAGATGGCCGAGCAGCCGGCCGTCCTCCAGCGCATCCTCGACGAGGGTGCCCCGAAGATCCGCGAGGTCGCCGCACAGATCGCCGCCCGCCGCCCGCGCTTCGTCCTGCTCACCGCGCGGGGCACGTCCGACAACGCCGCGCTGTACGCCAAGTACCTGATCGAGATCCTGCTCGGCAAGCCGGCCGGCCTGACCTCGATGTCCACCACCACCGCGTACGGCGCCAAGCCGGACCTCACCGACGTGCTGGTCGTCACCGTCAGCCAGTCCGGCGGCTCGCCCGACCTGGTGGCCTCCACCAAGGCCGCCCGCGAGGCCGGGGCCGTCACGCTCGCGGTGACCAACAACGCCGCCTCGCCGCTCGCCGAGGTCTCCGAGTTCCACATCGACGTGCTGGCCGGCCCGGAGAAGGCGCTGCCGGCCACCAAGACGTACACCGCCGAGCTGCTGGCGCTCTACCTGCTGGTCGAGGGCCTGCGCGGGGGCGACGGCGCGGCCGCCAAGGAGCTGCCGGGCCTGGCCGCCGGGGTGCTGTCCCGCCGGGCCGAGGTGAAGGCGCTGGCGGAGCGCTACCGCTTCGCCCAGCGCCTGGTGATCACCTCGCGCGGCTACGGATACCCGACCGCCCGCGAGGCGGCGCTCAAGCTGATGGAGACCACCTACATCCCGGCCACCCCGTTCTCCGGCGCCGACCTGCTGCACGGCCCGCTGGCGATGGTGGACAACGTCTCGCCGGTCATCGCGATCGTCCCGGACGGCAAGGGCGGCGAGGCCCTCCAGCCGGTGCTGGACCGGCTGCGCGGGCGCGGCGCGGACCTGGTGGTGGTCGGCCAGCAGGCGCAGGTGGACGCCGCCTCGGCCGGCTTCGCGCTGCCGGCCGGCGTGCCCGAGGAGGTGCAGCCGATCCTGGAGATCCTGCCGCTGCAGCTGCTGGCCTACGAGGTCACCATCGCCCGCGGCCAGGACCCGGACGCCGACTGGCGCGCCGCGGACGTCACCCTGGGCCCGCTCGGCTCCACCTTCACCGCCATCGGGCCCGGCGGGGTACGGGTGTCCGCCACCGCGCCGCTGCCCGGCCCGTTCAACGT
>NZ_JBHVEU010000359.1:0-9134 GCF_042802075.1 Kitasatospora sp. NPDC057518 | reverse complement strand
GTACCACCACCTGCCGGGCCGGAGCCGTCTTACAAGGCGCGGCGCGCGGCGGCGATCCGGTCGGGATCCCAGCCGGGCCGGGGGACGGACTCCAGCAGCAGCCGGGTGTAGGCGTGCTGCGGGGAGTCCAGGACATGGGCGGTGGGGCCGGATTCGACGATCCGTCCGTGGCGCATCACGACGACCTCGTCGGTGACGCAGCGGACGACGCCGAGGTCGTGGGTGATGAACAGGTAGCCGATGCCGGTCCGTTCGCGGATGTCGGCGAGCAGGTTGAGGACCTGCGCCTGCACGGAGACGTCCAGCGCGGCGACCGCCTCGTCCAGTACCAGGACGGCCGGCTGGACGGCCAACGCCCGTGCGATGGCGACGCGTTGGCGCTGGCCGCCGGAGAGCTGCCGGGGCAGCGCGTCGGCCGCCCGGCTGCCGAGGCCGACCTGGTCGAGGAGTTCGCGGATCCGGGCCGCGTGGTCGGTGCCGGGGAAGTGCAGCCGCAGGGTCTCGCGGAGCACGGCCTCGACGCTGGTGCGCGGGTCCAGGGAGAGGTACGGGTCCTGGAAGACCATCTGGACCTCACGGGCGCGGGCCAGCCGCCCGGCCCTCCCCCGCACCCGGCCGGCGCGGGCCCGGCCCCGGACGGCGACCCGCCCCTCGTCGGCCTGTTCGAGGCCGACGACGATCCGGGCGGTGGTCGTCTTGCCGGAGCCGGACTCGCCCACGATGCCGAGCGATCCGCCGGCCGGGAGGGTGAAGGAGACGTCGTCCACCGCCCGTACGGTGCCGAAGGTCCGGCACAGTCCGGTGACCTCCAGTACGGCCTCAGGCATCGGCGCGGCTCCCTTCGAGCGGGTGGTGGCAGGCGACCGGGCCCGGCGCCGGGGTCTCCTCGCGGCACAGGGCGGTCGCCCGGGGGCACCGGGGGGCGAACGCGCAGCCCGTCAACTCCTCGCGCAGGTCCGGTGGTTGGCCGTCGATGGCGGCGAGTCGGCCGCTCCCGGAGTCCAGCCCCGGGGTGGCGGCCAGCAGCGCGGCGGTGTAGGGGTGGCGGGGCCGGGCGAAGAGCGCCTCGGCGGGGCCGCTCTCGACGATCCGCCCGGCGTACATGACGTGGACCCGGTCGCTGATGGCGGCGGCGAGACCGAGGTCGTGGGTGACGAACAGCAGGCCGGTGCCGAAGCGTTGGCGCAGCCGGTCGAGGAGCGCGACCACCTCGGCCTGGCTGGTGACGTCGAGCGCGGTGGTGGGCTCGTCGGCGAGCAGCAGGACCGGGTCGCCCATCAGCGCGGCGGCGATCATGACGCGTTGGAGCATGCCGCCGGACAGCTGGCCGGGGTAGCGGCGCAGCAGTTCCGGGCCGAGGCCCACGGCGTCGAGCAGTTCGACCGCGCGCCGCTCGGCGTCCTCCCGGCTCGTCCGGCCGCCGAGACGGACGCCCTCGGTGAGGAAGTCGCCGACGCGGCGCAGCGGGTTGATCGCGGCCCTGGGGTCCTGGAAGACCATGGCGGCCCGGCCGGTGCGCAGGGCGCGCAGCCGGTCGGGGCCCATCGTCAGGACGTCCTCGCCGTCGACCAGGACGCTGCCCTCGGCGGTGGCGCCGGGCGGCAGCAGGCCGAGGGCGCTGCGGGAGGTGAGGCTCTTGCCGGAGCCGGACTCGCCGACCAGGGCCACGGTCTCCCCGGGGCCCACGGCGAGGTCGACCCCGTCGAGGACGGGCCGGGCGGTGCCGGGCAGGCGGAGCCGCAGGCCCCGGATGTCGAGGGCGTTCACGCGGTCCTCCGGTTCGGGGCTGCGCCGGTTCGTCGGGTCCCCCGGTTCGTCGTTCTCCGGTTCGTCGTTCTCCGGCTCATCGGCTCCTCCGGGCGACACGGTCGGCCCAGCGCTCGCCGACGACGTTGAACGCGACGACGGTGAGCACGAGGAGGACGCACGGCAGGATCGCGGAGAGCGGGTAGCCGTGCTGGATCGCCGTCTGGCCGTCGAAGACCATCCGCCCCCAGTCGGGGGTGAGCGCGGGGACGCCGAGGCCGAGGAAGGAGAGGCCGGCGAGGTCCATGAGGGCGTAGCCGAAGTTGATGGTGGACTGCGCCAGGACGATCGGGGCGATGTTGGGCAGGACGTGCCGCAGGCAGATCTGCGCGGCGGAGTGGCCCTGGACCTGGTACGCGGCGACGTAGGGCCGTTCGCGTTCGGCCAGCACCAGGGAGCGGGTCAGGCGCGAGACGTACGGCAGGTAGGCGATCGCGAGGGCGACGACGGGGGCGAGGAGGCCCTCCCCGTACACCGAGACGATCAGGATGGCGAGCAGCATGCCCGGGAAGGCGAAGACCAGTTCGGTGCCGCGGGAGAGGACGGAGTCGAGCCAGCCGCCCCGCCAGCCGGCGACCAGGCCGACCAGGACGCCGGCGACGGTGGAGAAGGCGACCACGCCGAGCGGGCCGAGCAGGGAGGTGCGGGCGCCGAGCAGGAGCCGGGAGAGGGTGTCACGGCCGGCGGCGTCGACACCGAGCAGGTGGTCGGGCGAGGGGCCGGCGAGGGCGTTGCCGAGGTCGACGGCGTTCGGGTCGTCCGGCGCGATCCAGGGGGCGAGCAGGGCGGCCAGCACCACCAGGGCGACGAGGCCGAGGCAGGCCAGGTGGAGCGGGGCGCGGGCGGCCCTGAGGCGGCCGAGGCCGGGCCGGCGGATGAGGGCGACACTCATGCGTCGGCCCTCCTCGAACCGAGGGCGACCCGGGGGTCGACCAGCGGGTGGAGCAGGTCGACGACCAGGTTCACGGTCATGAACAGGGCGACGATCAGCAGCGAGATGGCCTGGACGGTGGGGAAGTCCTTGGTGGTGGTGGACAGTTCGAGGAGCTGGCCGATGCCGCCGATGCTGAACGCGGACTCCACCAGGATCGTGCAGACCAGCAGGGTGGAGACGATCAGGCCGCCGGTGGTCAGCACGGTGCCCAGCGAGTTGCGGAACACGTGGCGGCGGATCACCTCGCGCTCGGGCACGCCGCGGCTGCGGGCGACGGCGACGTGCTCGCCCTCCAGGGCGTCCAGCATCGCCGAGCGGGTGACCCGGGCGAGCATCCCGATCAGGTACAGCGCGAGGGCGACCGCCGGCAGGGTGAGGTGCCACAGCAGGTCGCCGAAGCCGTCGCCGGTGCCGCTGGTCGGGAACCAGCCCAGCTTGACCGCGAACAGGCCCTGCAGCAGGACGGCCGCGACGAAGGAGGGGGTGCCGACCGCGAGCGTGGTGGAGAGCAGGACCGCCGAGTCGGTCGCGCCGCCGCGCACCGCGCCGATCCAGCCGAGGGCCAGGCCGAGGACGGCGACCACGAGCAGGGCCATGACCACCAGGGTCAGGGTCGCGGGCAGCCGGTCGGCGAGCAGCCGGGACACGTCGGTGCGGTAGGTGATGGAGCGTCCGAAGTCGCCCTGCAGCACCTGGCCGAGCCAGCGGAAGTACCGCACCAGGAACGGGTCGTCGAGGTGGTACTGCTCGTTGATCGCTTGCAGGGCGGCCGGGGAGGCCGACCGGCCGGACAGCAGGAAGCTCGCCGGGTTGCCCGGTGCCAGGTACATCGCGCCGAAGACCACGAAGGACGCGCCGAGCAGGGTGGCGGCCATCTCGGCCAGCCGCCGGGCGGCGAATCTCAGGAAGTTCACCGGGCGGCCCCCACGTCGGCGGCCCACGGGTAGTACATGTACGAGATGGTGGTGGGGGCGCCGGTGACGCGCTTGTTGAGGAAGACGCTGGTGGGCCACTCGGCGACCGGGATCCACAGCAGCTGTTCGGAGGCGGTCTGCTGGAGACTGGCCTCGATCGCGCCGCGCCTGGCCGGGTCGTACTCGGCGGTGGCCTGGTCGACGAGGTCGTCGTAGGCCTTGTCGCTGAAGCCGGCGTAGTTCTGGTAGGCGCCGGTCCGGAAGTTGGCGAGCAGGTCGAGCGGGTCGGTGACGGAGTCGTAGTACGTCTCCGGGAACAGGTCGATGCCCTCGCGCGCCTTGGCGTCGGTGAACAGCGCGGTGAAGGCGTTCGGGGCGATCGTCTTCAGCTGGACGTTCAGGCCGATCTTCGCTCCGGCGGCCTGGACGGCGGTGGCGAGCAGCGAGACGTCCTGGCCGATGGTGCTGGTGGCGACGGTGAGCGTCCTGCCCTCGGCGCCGGCCTCCTTGACCAGGGCCTTGGCCCGGTCGATGTCCGGGGCGGTGGGGGTGAGGTGGTCGAAGGCCGCCTTCCGGACGTCCTCGGGGGCGCCGGCCCAGGCGGCCCTGGTGGTGAGGGAGCCGGTGACGGTGCCGGCGCCGGCCAGGCCGGTCCGGACGAAGCCGGAGCGGTCGAGGGCCAGCGAGAGCGCCTGGCGGACCCGCAGGTCGCCGAGCGGGCCGTTCATGCTGGTGACGTTGAGGTTGACGGTGCTCAGGCCCTCGCCGAAGTAGAGCGTGCCCGGGCCCTCCCGCTTCAGCCGGTCGTAGCTCTCGGTGGGGATCAGGTAGCCGCCGTCGACGTCGCCGGTGAGCATCGCGTTGGTGCGGGCGGACGCGTCGGTGAGGAAGCTGAACACGACCTTCTTCGACTTGGCCTTGGCGCCCCAGTAGCCGTCGAAGCGCTGGAGCTCGATCGACTGGCCCTTGGCCCAGGTGCCCAGCGTGAAGGGGCCGGTGCAGTCGAGGCCGCCGTTGGTGCCGTAGTCCTTGCCCGCGGCCTCCACCCCGGCCTTGGCGGCGACGACGCCGGCGGCGGTGGCCATGTACTGCGGGAACTGGGAGTCGGGCTGCTTGAGCTTGACGGTGACCTGGAGCGGGCCGGTCCTGGTGACGGACTCGACGTTCTGGAACACCTGCGCCCAGGCCGCCGCGTTGTCCGGGTTCATCTGCCGGCCGAGGCTGAAGACGACGTCGTCGGCGGTCATCACCGTGCCGTCGTGGAAGTGGACGCCGGAGCGCAGGTCGTAGACCCAGGTCGCCGGGTCGGGGTTGGAGGCCTTCTCCGCCAGGCCGGGGGCCAGGGTGAGCTGGGGGGTCCAGCGCATCAGGCTCTCGCAGACGTTGGAGAGCACCGTGTTCTGCGGGTAGTCGAAGGCCTGGAGGTAGTCCAGGGTGGGCGGCTCGGCGTAGGTGGCCCAGGTGAACGAGTCGAGCTCGCCCTTGGCGGGCGGGGTGTCGGCGGAGAGCCGGACCGCCGCCTGGTCGGCGCCGCCGCGGGGCGGGCCGGAGCAGGCGGCGACCAGGGCCGCCGCCGAGAGCAGGGCGGTGGCGAGGACGAGCCGGCCGCGGGCTCCGGCGCCCCTCGCGGGCGCGGTGGGAGTCATGAGGGTGGGGTCTCCGTTCGCTGGCGAGGGGTCAGGCGTGGGCGGCCGGGATCTGCTGGGTGATGCAGTGGATGCCACCGCCGCCGTAGGCGATCACCCGGGCGCGCACGCCGACGACCTTCCGGTCCGGGTAGGCGGCGGCGAGCACGGCCAGGGCGCCCGCGTCCTCGGGGTGGTCGGCGACCGGCACGACGACGCCGCCGTTGGCGAGGTAGAAGTTCAGGTAGCCGACCTCGACCTCGCGGTCGTCGACCTCGACGAAGGCGGCCTGCGGCAGGTCGACGATCTCGAAGGGCCGGCCCTGGGCGTCCGTGGAGTGCTCCAGCACGGCGCGGTTGGCCCGCATCCGGGCGTGGTCCGGGTGCGCGGGGTCGGCCGGGAGCTGCACCACGACCTTGCCGGGGGCGACGAACGCGCAGACGCCGTCCACGTGCCCGTCGGTCTCGGTGTCCAGCGCCCCGCCGTACGGCAGCCAGACCACCTTGGTGACGCCGAGGCGCGCCTTCAGTTCGGCCTCGATCTCCTGCCGGGTCATCTCCGGGTTGCGGTTGGGGTGCAGCAGGCACTGCTCGGTGGTGATCAGCGTGCCCTCGCCGTCGACGGTGATCGCGCCGCCCTCGAGGATCATCTCGGAGCGGATCGCCGGGGTGCCGAGGTGCTCCAGCAGCAGGCCGCTGATCCGGTCGTCGGCGTCCCAGGGGCTGTGCTTGCGGCCCCAGGCGTTGAAGCGGAAGTCCACGCCGGCCCGGCGGCCGTCCCCGTCGAGGACGAAGATCGGCGCGGAGTCGCGGAACCAGGAGTCGTCCGTCGGCAGCTCGACCACGGCGATGCCCTCGCCGCACCGGGCCCGGGCCTCCTCGCCGTGGCCGGGCGGCGCGACCATGGTGACCGGTTCGAACTGCGCGATGGCGCGGGCGACGGCCGCGTACTCGCCCTTCACCTCGTCGAGGGTGTCGCCCCACAGGTCCGGGCGGACGGGCCAGGCCATCAGGCAGCCCTCGTGCTCGGTCCACTCCGCGGGCATTCGGTACGTCACGGGAAACCTCTTCTGTTCGGGCCCCTCCGGGCGCGGCGCGGCGCGCCGGGCAGCGACGTGGCCGTCGGTGGTGCCCGGGAGGGGGTGGGGGTCTACGGGGCGCTCCCTGGCTGATGCGGGAGGCGTGGGGGTTGCCCCGCATCCTCTACCGTACTGAAAATTCAGTCAAGACTTGGAGGCAAAGCTGATGGAAACCCCTGAAACGATCATCAGGAACCTGTCTGACCAGCCGGGAAGCCCGGTAGAGTGGGCGCCCATGTCGGACCGTCGGACGGAAATACTCAAGGCCGCGACCCGGGTGATCGCCCGGCGCGGCGTACGCGGACTGCGCGTGGGCGAACTCGCCGCCGAGGCCGGGGTGTCCACCTCGCTGATCTACTACCACTTCACCGACCGGGCCGGGATCCTCCGGGAGACGCTGGCGCACATCAGCGACCGCGCGGACCACTACACCGCCGACGAGGAGCCCGCCCCGCCCCGCGCCGAGAGCCCCCGGGCCGACCTCGAACGCGTACTGCTCCGGGAACTCCAGGACAGCCCGGATGTCCGGGAGAACAGCACCGCCTGGGGCGAGTTGAGAGCCACCGCGGTCTTCGAACCGCACCTGCGCGAGGACCTGGCGCGGACCACCCACACCTGGGTGCACGACATCGCCGAACTGCTCGCCCGGGCCGATCCGTGCGGGACCGCCCCGGCGCACGCGGCCGCCGCCGAACGGCTCACCGCCCTCGTCGAGGGCCTGAGCGTGCGCTGGCTGAGCGGCTCGCTGCCGCTCGACCACGCCCGCCGGCTGCTGTGCGGGGCCGTCGAGGCGGAGCTGGCGCGCGACTAGCCGGGCCGTCGCGGGCGGACCGCTCCCGTCGGGCCCCGCGTCGGGCAGCCCTGCCGGGGCCGATTCGGCCGATCCTGATAAAACCTCTAAACTCTGCGGCGCCGTGCGTGCCGTGCGTGCCGTGCGTGCCGCGTGTGCCGCGTGTGCCGTACGCCCGTTTCCGGCCCGTCCGGCCTGTCCGGCCCCCGTGCCGCCCCCTGACCGCCGAGAGAGGCAGCCCGCATGTCCGCTGACCGGTCCCCCTTCGCCCTCCAGCCGGTCTTCCAGGAGCTGGCCGACGACGACCCGCGCGAGGTCGGCGGCCACCTGCTGGCCGCCCGGCTCGGCGCCGGCGGCATGGGCCGGGTCTACCTCTCGTACACCCCCGGCGGCCGGCCGGTGGCGCTCAAGGTGGTGCGGCCCGAACTGGCCGGGGACCCGGAGTTCCGGGCCCGGTTCGCCCAGGAGGTGGCCAGCGCCCGGCGCATCCACGGGCTGTACACGGCCCAGGTGGTCGACGCGGGCGTGGACGCCGCCACCCCGTGGCTGGCCACCACCTACGTGCCGGGCCCCTCGCTCCAGGAGGTGGTGCAGCGCCACGGCCCGCTCCCGGAACGGACCGTCCTGCTGCTGATGGCCGGCATCGCCGAGGCCTTGCAGGCGATCCACGCCACCGGGGTGGTCCACCGGGACCTCAAACCCGGCAACGTGCTGATCGCCTCCGACGGCCCCCGGGTGATCGACTTCGGCATCGCCCGCGCGGCCGACGCCAGCGCGCTGACCGGCACCGGCCTGCGGATCGGCTCGCCCGCCTACATGGCGCCCGAGCAGGCCGTGGGCCGGGCCGCGACCCCGGCCACCGACGTGTACGCGCTGGGCGCCCTGGCCGTCCACGTCGCCGGCGGCGCTCCGCCGTTCGGCGACGGCCCGGACCCGGCGGCGCTCTACCGGACCGTCCACGAGGAGCCCGACCTCGGCCGGGTCCCGGAGAGCCTGCGCGCGCTGCTGCTGCGGTGCCTGGCCAAGCGGCCCGAGGACCGTCCGACCACCGCCGAGGTGATCGCCGCCGCCCGGAACCACCCGGCCGTGGGCGGGCAGCTCAGGTTCGGCGACGACTGGCTGCCGCACCCGCTGACCAGCCAGATCACCCGGCACGCCGAGCTGCCGCAGGTGCCGGCCGAGGGGCCCGGGGCCGCCGGGCCCGGGTGGGACTCAGCGCGTACGGTCCTCGCCCCGACCACCGCGCCGACGCCGACGGTGCTCGCGCCGGCGCCTGCGACCGGAGCCGCCCCGGCACCCGCCGGGCCACTGCCCGCCGGGTCGCAGGTGTCGGCAGGCCGTCAGGCCCCACGCACGGGCGGCCGCAGACGCACCCTCGGGCGCACCGCGCTGACCGCCGCCGTCGCCCTGGCCGTCGGCGCCGCCGCCGCGACGGCCCTGCTGCTCGACGACCAGGAGTCGGGGGAGGCCGCGGCCGCCGAGGCCCCGGTGTCCGGTGCCGCCGAGCCCGGCGCCCCGACCGCCGCCCCGACGCCCGCTGGGTCGCCGTCGCCCACCCGGTCCGTCCCCGTCGCGCCGAGCGCCGCACCGCCGTCCGCCCCCGCCCCCGAGTACGCCCCGGCCTACCGCGCGGTCGAGCTGACCTCGTCGGACGCCGGTTACGAGTTCGACCTCGCCACTGGCACCGTGGTCCCGACCGACAGCGCGACCTGGTACGTCGGCCGCGGCGAAGGCGAGTTCCTGGTGCCGGAGAACGCCGACTCCTTCATCGGCCGGGACGCCGGACTGGGCCCGGCCGAGTGCCTCAAGGGCCTCGGCAGCCGCCCGGCCGGGCGGATCCCGTTCGCCGCCGTCGGGCCGCGCGGCGCCTTCTGCGTCCGGTCCGCGGACGGCCGGGACCTCGCGGTCGTCCGGGTGCTGTCGACCGCGGGCCCGGACGGGCCGGTCCGGGTGTCCCTGGACCACTACCGCCGCAACGGCTGAGAGC
>NZ_JBHVEU010000358.1:0-9161 GCF_042802075.1 Kitasatospora sp. NPDC057518 | reverse complement strand
GGGGCCCGGGGCCCGCGGCCCCGGGCCTCCGTCGTGCGCGCACGCAAGGCCCTCCTCGGGGTGTTGCGGACATGCCCAAGCGCCCCTACCGTGTGTGCCCCCGTTGATCCATCGCCCACGGAGGGCCCACCCTGATGATCCGTCACGTCAGAACAGCGGCAAGGGCGCTGCTCGCGGCCGGCCTGCTCGTCACCGGCACACTGGCCGGGGCCCTGCCGGCGGCGGCAGCCGCGGCGCCGACGGCCCTGACCGCGTCCGACTACACCCTCACCTCGGACTACCACCAGTACGACACCCTCGACTCGGCGCTCGCCACGACGCTCGGGACCTCCGCCGTGCACACGGTGATGGAGCACGCGAACCACGACCGGCAGTCGCTCCCCGCGTCCTTCTCCGTGGCCGGCCTGACCACCGGCTTCCGGTTCGACGACGGCGACAACTCCGACTGCCAGAGCTTCCCCCAGGGCATCACCACGAGCCGGGACGCCGTGGGGACCGCGAACAGCGGCAACTACGACGGCCACCAGCTCGTGCTGGTGAGCTGGTACACCAAGGACGGCTGCGGCGGCGCCCAGCAGCGCAGCCGGATCACCCTGGTCGACTGGGACGCCACCTACCCCGACACCTACCGCAAGATCCTCCTGGTGGAACCGACCGGCACCGCGGCCGCGCCGGACTTCAAGGACGTCCCGATCCACGCCGGCGGCGTCTCCTGGTACGGCGACCACCTCTACGTCGCCGACACCGGCCGCGGCATGCGCGTCTTCGACCTGCGCAAGATCCTCAACACCGACACCGGCGGCACCGCCGACCAGATCGGCCGCCAGCCCGGAGGCGCCTACTACGCCCACAACTACGCCTACGTGCTGCCCCAGATCGGCACGGTCACCGCGCAGACCGCCTCCGGAGCCAAGCTGGTGTGGTCGTCGGTCTCCCTCGACCGGGTCAGCAGGTCGATCGTGATGACGGAGTACACCTGCCAGGCGGACTGCGTCGACTACCCGAACCGCCCGCCGAGGGCCGTCCGCTTCCCGTTCGCCGCCGGGGCGACGACCTTCGCCGCGACGACGACCGCAAGCCAGGCCCTCCAACTGCCCTGGTACAACCTCAACGGCGTGGCCTCCCACAACGGCCGGTGGTGGTTCAACTCCTCGGGGCAGAAGAAGCTCTACTACTGGACCCCGACCGCGGGCCCCTCGACCTTCGCCTGGGTGGGCGGCGGCGAGAGCCTCTCCTACTGGGAGGACGCCACCGGCCCCGACCTGCTGTGGTCGCTGCAGGAGACCACGGGCGGGCGCAACGTCTTCGCGGTCACCCAGTCCACCTACGGCGGCGGCTGAGCCCCTGGTTCGGGGCCGGCGGGGACGACTCGCCGGGGCCCCGTGGCGCACGGCCCGGTCGACGACGGCGACCCCGGGCGGGACCGTCGGCGACGGTCTGCCGGATGATGGGGAGCAGGGGCACGGCAGCGGATGTGAGGGCGACACGGTGACAGCAGGCGAATCCATGGGGCTGGAGTCGGGACACCGGTCGGCGGACCGCGAGGGCCCGGAGACCGTCGCGGCCGCCGCCCGGCCCGAGGCGGGCACGGAGCCCCCGGGCGGGGGCGCGGGGCGTCGGCGTTCCCTGGTCCGGCGGCTGGCGGTCCTGGTGCTCGTCCTCGTCCTGCTCTGCCTCCCGCCCTGGTGGACCCTGTTCGCCTCCAGCGCCGACTGGCCGTTCCCGGTCCTCCTGGCCGGCACGGTCGTCCTCGCGGCCTGGATGGTCTCCTTCCCCTTCCTGATGGTCGCGGGCCACGGGCGGCGGCGCAGCGACCGGGCCGCCCGCGTCGCGGACACCAGCCTCGGGGTGGTCTGGGTGCTGTTCACCTGGTCGGTGCTGGGCGGCTCGGTGGACCTGCTGCTGGCCGGGCTCGACGTCGGCGGCACCGACCGGGCCAGGGCCGTGGCCGTGGCCGTCGCCGTGGTCTCGGCCGGGCTGCTGGGCTGGGGGCACCACGAGGCGATGCGCGTGCCCCGGGTGAAGCGGGTGGACGTGCACCTCCCGCGGCTCGGCGCCGGCCTGGACGGGACCAGGGTCGTGGTGCTGGCCGACACCCACTACGGGCCGATCGACCGGGCGGACTGGTCGGCACTGGTCGCCGAGGCGGTCAACGCGCTCGACGCGGACGTCCTGGTCCACGCCGGCGACATCGCCGACGGCACCCCGGCCCAGCGCCGGGAGCAGTCCGCGCCGCTCGGGACGGTCCGGTCCCGGCTGGCCAAGGTCTACGTCACGGGGAACCACGAGTACGGCAGCGAGGCCCAGGGCTGGCTGGACCGGATGGCGGACCTGGGCTGGGAGCCACTGCACAACCGCCACGTCGTGGTGGAGCGCGGCGGCGACGCCCTCGTGCTCGCCGGGGTGGACGACGTGACCGCGGAGTCCTCCGGCCTGGTCGGACACCGCGCGAACCTGGTCGGCGCGCTGGCGGGGGCGGACCCGGCCCTGCCGGTCCTGCTCGTCGCCCACCAGCCCAAGTACGTCCCGCAGGCCGCTGCCGCCGGCATCGACCTGCAGGTCTCCGGGCACACCCACGGCGGCCAGATCTGGCCGTTCAACCTCCTCGTCCGGATCGACCAGCCGGTGGTGCACGGCCTGAGCCGGCACGGGGAGCGGACCCAGCTCTACACCAGCCGCGGCACCGGCTTCTGGGGCCCGCCGTTCCGGGTCTTCGCCCCGAGCGAGATCACCCTGCTCACGCTGCGCGCGGGCGGTCCGTCGCCCACCGCGTGACCGACCGTTGAAAGGCTCGGACCGGGGCTCACGGCAGCAACAGCCGCGTCCCCGGCGGCAGTTCGCCGTCCCGGGCGGCGTCGCGCAGATGCGCCAGCAGGGTGTCCCGCAGCGCCTCCGCAGCGCGGGTGAGCGGCACCTCGTGGCCGTGGGCGACGGCGATGGTGCGGCCCAGTCCGGGCCCGGCGAAGGCCGTCACCGCGAGGCCGGAGCGGGCGGCCACCATGCCGGGGACGACGGCGGGCCCGATCCCGGCCCGGACGAAGCCCAGCACCGCGTCCATCTCGCCGCCCTCCACCGCGAACTCCGGCTCGAACCCGGCCGCCCGGCAGGCCGCCAGGGTCGCCTCGCGGACGTCGTAGCCCTCCCGGAACATCACCAGCGGCCGGCCCTTCAGCTCCGTCACCCGGACCTTGCGCCGGGCCGGCCGCCCGGCCGCGACCAGCACCAGCTCCTCGTGCAGCAGTTCGGTGACCGCCAGCGCGGGCTCCTGCTCCCCGCTCGGCCGGGTGATGGTCAGCGCGAGGTCCAGCTCCCCCGCCGCCAGCCAGCCGACCAGGTCGCGCGAGCCGCCCTCGCGGACCACCAGCGCCACCCCCGGGTAACGGTCCCGGAAGACCCGCAGCACGTCCGGCACCAGGCTGGTGCACAGGCTCGGCGGTGCGCCCAGCCGGACCCGGCCGCGGCGCAGCTGCACCGTCTCCTGCACGGCCAGCCGGGCGGTCTCGGTGTCCGCGAGGATGCGCCGGGCCAGCGGCAGCAGGGCGTCCCCGGCGTCCGTGAGCGCGATGTTGCCCCGGGTGCGGTGGAACAGTTCCGCGCCCAACTCCCGTTCCAGGGCCCGGATCTGTTGCGAGAGTGACGGCTGCGCGACGTGTGCCGCCTCGGCGGCCCGGGTGAAGTGCCGGGTCTCGGCGACGGCCAGGAAGTAGCGGAGTTGCTGGAGCTGCACAGGGCCAGGATAGGCCGCATCGATAGCCCATGCCTATCGTCACGAGCCGCATCATGTCTTGGACGTACCCTCGCCGGCGTCCCTACCGTTGCTGCCATGACAACCGCGACTCGGACGGCCCGGCATCCGTCCACCCTGGCGACCCTGTGGCGGTCGACCGTCGGCAAGAAGGCGGTCATGGCCGTCACCGGACTGGCCATGCTGCTGTACCTGGTCGCGCACATGCTGGGCAACCTCAAGGTGTTCTTCGGCCCGGACGACATCAACGGCTACGCGGCCTGGCTGCGCACCATCGGACAGCCCTTCCTGGGCCACGAGTGGTTCCTGTGGATCGCCCGGGCGGGCCTGCTGGCCGCCGTGGTGCTGCACGGCGTCTCCGCGTACCAGCTCAGCCGCCGCGACCTCGCGGCCCGCCCGAGCCGGTACGTGCACAAGCGCCGCCGCGCGAGCTACGCGACGCGGACCATGCGCTGGGGCGGGGTGATCCTGGCGCTGTTCATCGTCTGGCACATCCTCGACCTCACCACGCTGACCGTGAACCCGGGCACCGATCACGGCCAGACGTACCAGAACATCGTGGCCTCCTTCGGCCGCTGGTACGTCGACGTGTTCTACGTCGTCGCGATGCTGGCCGTCGGCCTGCACATCCGGCACGGGTTCTGGAGCGCCGCGCAGACCCTCGGCGCCAACAACGCCCGCCGCGACCGGGCGCTCAAGCTGGTCGCGAACGGCCTGGCGCTGGTGCTGACCGCCGGCTTCCTGTCCGTCCCCGTGGCCGTGATGACCGGAGTCGTGAAGTGAGCAGTGGTGGCCCGAGGCGTGAAGTGAGCAGTGCTGACCGGAGCGGTGAAGTGAGCAGTGGTGACATGAGCTACCTGGAGTACACCCTCGGCGAGCCGGTCGCCGACGCCAAGGCCCCCGCCGGGCCGATCGAACAGCGCTGGGACCAGCGGCGGTTCGACGCCAAGCTGGTCAACCCGGCCAACCGGCGCAAGCACACCGTGATCGTGGTCGGCACCGGCCTGGCCGGCGGCGCGGCCGGCGCCACCCTGGCCGAACAGGGCTACCACGTGGTCCAGTTCTGCTTCCAGGACTCCCCCCGGCGGGCCCACTCGATCGCCGCCCAGGGCGGCATCAACGCGGCCAAGAACTACCGCAACGACGGCGACTCGGTCCGCCGGCTGTTCTACGACACCGTCAAGGGCGGCGACTTCCGGGCCCGCGAGTCCAACGTGCACCGGCTGGCCCAGGTGTCGGTGGAGATCATCGACCAGTGCGTGGCCCAGGGCGTGCCCTTCGCCCGCGAGTACGGCGGCCTGCTGGACACCCGGTCGTTCGGCGGCGTCCAGGTCTCCCGGACCTTCTACGCCCGCGGCCAGACCGGCCAGCAGCTGCTGCTCGGCGCCTACCAGGCGCTCTCCCGGCAGGTCGCCGCCGGGAACGTGGAGCTGCACCCGCGCACCGAGATGCTCGACCTGCTGGTGGTCGACGGCCGGGCCCGCGGCATCGTCGCCCGCGACCTCGTCACCGGCGAGATCCGCTCCTACACCGCGGACGCCGTGGTGCTCGCCAGCGGCGGCTACGGCAACGTCTTCTACCTCTCCACCAACGCCAAGAACTCCAACGCCACCGCGATCTGGCGGGCGCACCGGCGCGGCGCGTACTTCGCCAACCCGTGCTTCACCCAGATCCACCCGACCTGCATCCCGCGCTCGGGCGACCACCAGTCCAAGCTCACCCTGATGAGCGAGTCGCTGCGCAACGACGGCCGGATCTGGGTGCCCAAGGCGAAGGGCGACAACCGGCCGCCCGGACAGATCCCGGAGGAGGAACGGGACTACTACCTGGAGCGGATCTACCCCTCCTTCGGCAACCTGGTGCCGCGCGACATCGCCTCCCGGGCCGCCAAGAACGTCTGCGACGAGGGCCGCGGCATCGGCCCCGGCGGCCAGGGCGTCTACCTGGACTTCGCCGACGCGATCCGCCGGCTGGGCCGGGACGCCGTCGAGGCCAAGTACGGCAACCTCTTCGAGATGTACGAGCGGATCACCGCCGAGGACCCGTACCGGGTGCCGATGCGGATCTACCCGGCGATCCACTACACGATGGGCGGGCTCTGGGTCGACTACGACCTGCAGACCACCGTCCCGGGCCTGTTCGCGATCGGGGAGGCCAACTTCTCCGACCACGGCGCCAACCGGCTCGGCGCCAGCGCCCTGATGCAGGGCCTGGCCGACGGCTACTTCGTGCTGCCGCCCACCATCAACGACTACCTGGCCCGCCACCCGCTGCCGGCCGTGCCCGCCGACCACCCGGTGCTCGCCGAGGTGGAGGCCGAGGTCGAGGACCGGCTCAACCTGATCCTCGCGGTGGACGGCGACCGCACCCCGGACTCCTTCCACCGCGAACTCGGCGAACTGCTCTGGGACGAGTGCGGGATGGCCCGCGACGAGGCCGGGCTGCGCCGGGCGCTGGAGCGGATCCCGCTGCTGCGCGAGGAGTTCTGGCGCCGGATCAAGGTGCCGGGCACCGGGCAGGAGCTCAACCAGTCGCTGGAGAAGGCCAACCGGCTGGTCGACTACTTCGAACTGGCCGAGCTGATGTGCCTGGACGCGCTGCACCGCGCCGAGTCCTGCGGCGGCCACTTCCGCACCGAGAGCCAGACCCCCGACGGCGAGGCCGCCCGCCGCGACGAGGACTACTCCTACGCCGCCGCCTGGGAGTTCACCGGCACCGGCGCGGCACCCGTCCTCCACCGCGAGGAACTCGACTTCGAGTACGTCCACCCCACCCAGCGGAGCTACGCATGAACCTCACCCTGCGCATCTGGCGCCAGGCGGGCCCGGACGCACCCGGCTCGATGACCACCTACCGGGTCGGCGGCATCAGCCCGGACATGTCCTTCCTGGAGATGCTGGACACCCTCAACGAGGAGCTGATCACCCGCGGCGACCAGCCCGTCGCCTTCGACCACGACTGCCGTGAGGGCATCTGCGGCGCCTGCGGCATGGTCATCAACGGCCAGGCGCACGGCCCCGAGCGCACCACCACCTGCCAGCTGCACATGCGGCACTTCCAGGACGGCGACACCATCGACGTCGAGCCCTGGCGGGCGGCGGCGTTCCCGGTGGTCAAGGACCTGGTGGTGGACCGCTCGGCCTTCGACCGGATCATCGGCTCCGGCGGCTACATCACCGCCCCCACCGGCAGCGCCCCCGAGGCGCACGCCACGCCCGTCCCCAAGGAGACCGCCGACACCGCCTTCGAGCACGCCGAGTGCATCGGCTGCGGCGCCTGCGTGGCGGCCTGCCCGAACGGCTCGGCGATGCTCTTCACCTCCGCCAAGGTGGTGCACCTCAACGTGCTGCCGCAGGGCGCGCCGGAACGGGCCGCCCGGGTACGGGACATGGTCTCGGCCATGGACGCCGAGGGCTTCGGCGGCTGCACCAACACCGGTGAGTGCGCCACCGCCTGCCCCAAGGGCATCCCGCTGCCCAGCATCGCGGCGATGAACCGGGAGTTCCTGCGGGCCGCCCGCGGCTGACGACTCCCCCACGACGGTCGGCCCCTCGCTCTGGTGCTCAGGCGAGGGGCCGACGCCGTTCTGGAACAGGGCGTGCGGTCGCGGTTCGCGCTACCCGTACGGGTGGTGGATCGCCCGGGGCCGTGCTTCCTGACGGGGAATCGCGCTACGGTGGTGTCCGCTACGGAAGGACGGCATATGCCCGAGGTTCAGTCCTGTTCCGGTTGCGGCGGGTCCGGGGGGACCCAGAAGACCGAGGCCACGGTCGAACTGGACGAGGAAGGAAGCATGGTGCCCAGTGTCCACACCTTCTGGTCGCCCTGCGGCCGGTGCCACGGATCCGGAACGGTGATCGTCGGATGAGGTTCGTCTTCGAATGCGTCGAGTGCGGTGGGCACTACCTGCCGCCCGAGGAGATGGTGTACCCGGACGGGCCGGCCTCGCCGGTCTGGTGCACCGCCTGCCAGAGCGCCAAGCGCGCGGCCGGCGTCCGGGAGGACCCGTTGCTCGCCCGGGTCGCGCTGGCCGCCGCCCGGGCCGCACTGGCCCGGCGGGCCGCGGAGGCGGCCGAGCAGCCCGCCCGCCCCGACGTCCGCCCGTCCCGCCCGCCGCGGTCCCGCCGGGCCCGCTCCGGCCCCGGCGTGCTGCGCGGCAAGCTGGGCTGACGGCCCGCGGGACGACGGGTCGGCGGGACCAGGGCCGGGGCATACGAACCGACGGTGCGTCAGTTATCCGCCACGACAATGAACTTGTGCGGACCCGGAGCCTGCTGGCACATTGTCCTCCCTCGCACGACAGCCTTGGGGGACATGGCCATGCAGCCGACCGATCCTTCCGATTCGACCCGGGCCGGGCAGACCGGCTCCTTCCCGTTCGTTCCGCCGCCTCCGCCCGGCGGGCCGCCGACACCGGCCCCGTTCGGGCCGCCGCCGCCCACCACCCCGCCGCCGGCCTTCACGAGCGGTCCCGCCGGCACCCCGACCACCACCCGCGTCGCGGTCACCAACCGCATCCTCTGGATCGGGCAGGCCGCGTACCCGCTCGCCAACGTGGCCCGGGTCGGCACCTCCCTGATCGTGCCCGGCCGGCGCCGCGCGCTCCTGCGGCTGCTCGCCTTCGCCCTGGTCGTCTTCCTGCCGGTGCTCGTGATCGCGCAGGCCACCGACGGATCGTCCTCGGACTCCGGGTCCGGCACGCTGTTCCTCGTCGCGATGATCCTCGTGGCGCTCTACTTCCTGATCTTCACCTGGCCGGTGCTGCGCCGGCCCGACCTGTACGTGCTGGCCGTGGACACGGCCGGCCCGCCGACCGCGGTGCTGGCCTGGCTCACCGCGGAGCCGGCGTTCGAGCTGCAGGCCACCATCACCCGCGCGATCGAGAACCCGCAGGCCGAGTTCCAGCAGATCGTCCAGACCATCAGCGTGGACCTGCGGCAGTACCAGTTCGGCGACAGCGTCAACATCTACGGCGGCCAGGGGAACACGGGAGTCAGCAAGTGAACGACAACGAGCGTCCGGACGTCCAGTACGGCGACCGCGTCACCATCCACGGCGGCAGCGGCAACGTCGGCATCCAGCACAACAACGGGGCGGTCGGCGACCAGGCGCTGCCGCCGGAGGTCGCCGCGCTGTTCGCCCGGCTCGCCGCCGTGGTCACCGACCTGGCCCGGGACGGGCGGCTCCACGAGGCGGACCGACAGAGCCTCGCCGAGGCCCTGCCGGTGCTGACCAGCCCCGCCGCCGAGGAGCCGAGGAGCCGGCGCAACACCCTGCTGCTGCTGGCCGGCCTGGCCCAGAGCGTCGGCGAGGCCGCCGCGCCCGCGCTGGGCCTGGCGAACCAGCTCCTGGCCCTGCTCAGCGGCTGACCGGCCGGCCGGCGCCCACCCACTCGCGGGCGGGCGCCGGCCTACGC
>NZ_JBHVEU010000357.1:0-9168 GCF_042802075.1 Kitasatospora sp. NPDC057518 | reverse complement strand
GCGGTGCCGTCCGCGGGGTGAACGCCCGGGCAGGCGCTACCGGTTGGCGGATTCGGTCAGGTCGTGCACCAGGCGGGCGATGGTCGGCACCGCCACCGCGTGCGCGTCGGCCGCCCGCAGCACGGCGCCGCCGATGGCGTCCAACTCGGTCGGCCGTCCGGCCTCCACGTCGCGCTGCATCGAGGACCTCATCGTCCCGGGGATGCGGTCGAAGGAGGCGAGCAGCGTCTGCGCGTCCGCCGGCGCGCCGACCGCCCGGGTGACGGCGGTGATCTCGTCCAGCACGGCGAGGAGTTCGCCCCGGTGCTCGGTGCGTACGGTGCCGATCCCGCTCGCGTGGCGGGTGGTCAGCAGGGCGAACGGGGCGAGGAAGGAGAGCTTGCTCCACAGCATCGCCGTCTCATTCTCGCGCAGTGCGACGTCCAGACCGGTGTGCCGCAGCCGCTCGGCGAACTCGGCCACGGGGGAATCGGGTTCGGCGTTCGCACCCAGCTCGATGGCGGCGAACGGGCTGGTGTGCTCGATCAGCCCGGGCGCCGTCCGGGCGGCCTCGACCCGGATCGTGCCGGCCACCACCCGTGCGGCCGGGTAGCGCTCGCGCAGCACGGCCATGTGGTCCAGACCGTTGAGCAGCGGCACCACGATCCCGGTGCCGAGCACCTCCGCGGGCAACCGGTCCAGCGCGGCGGCCAGCGCCGTCTCCTTGACCGTCACGAAGACGGCGTCGACCGGCTCGCGCAGCTCGGTCGCCGCCTCCACCCGGACGGTGAACTCGCCGAACTCGGCGCTGCGGACCCGCAGTCCGTCCCGCGCGATCGCGGCCGCGGTCGCCTCGCCGGCCAGGCAGACGACCCGGTGGCCGTCGCGGGCGAGCAGCCCGCCGATCAGTCCGCCGACGCCTCCGGGGCCGAGGACGGCGACGGTCAGGGGGGTGGTGGTCATGGTGACTCCTGTGGGTGGGTGGGTGGGTGGGTGGCGTGGTGAGGGATGGGGAAGCGGGGGCCGGGTGCGGTTACGGCGAGCGGCGGGATGCGCCCGCCCGGCTGGAGGAGCAGGCCGTCGCCCGGGAGCAGCCGCGGACGAAGGTGCCGCGCACCCCGCCGGGCAGCAGCCCGCCGTACGGGACCGGCAGCCCGCACGCCTCCGCCTCGGTGGGGCCGAAGCGCGGCTCGGGCAGCAGGTCGATGGTCACCGGATCATGATTCCCGGTCGGGCGGGCCCGGCGGGAGGCGGGGGCGTAAAAGGGGAGGGCGTGCCCGGCTCCGGCGGGCTTAGGGTGCGCCGGTGGAGGCTGTGCGGCGAGGGGGAGTCGGCGGATGACGGCGGACGGGCGGCTGGTGGCGGCGGTACGGGCGCGGGATGTCGACGGCGTGTGGGAGGCACTCGCCGCGGGCGCGGATCCGAGCGCCTGCGATGCGGACGGGCTGCCCCTGCTGTGGGTGGCCGTGAACGGGCTCGATCACGAGGTCGCCGGTGTCCTGGTCGACCACGGTGCCGATCCGGACCGTCCGCTGCCCGACGGGACGACCCCGCTGCTGCGCGCGGTTGACCTCGGTTCGTCGGCGCTGGTCGGGGCGGTCCTGGGGAAGGACCCGGCGCTGCGGATGCCCGCCGACGCCCGTGAGCACCTGCTCGCCCTGGCCAGGGCCTGGCACGAGACGGGGACGGAGGAGGAACTGCGGCGACGGACCGGGGCCGTGGGGCCGGCGGAGCGGGTGTGGGCGACCGAGCAGTACGCGGACGTCGAGCAGGTCTCCCTCGGCGGGCTGACCGTGCGCGCCGGGCACGGGGCCGTGCTGACCGGGCTGGAGTGGCGGTTCCGCGTCCTCACCCCGGTCGACGAGCTGGTGGCCAGGGCAGTCCGGCACCGGGAGCCGGGGCACGTCGGGCAGCAGGCCGTCCGGTTCGTGCTCGGGGAACGCCGAAGTCGGGAGACCTGGTCGGCCCTGACGGCCCACCACCGGCACCCCGACCCCGCGCACCGCCGCTTCGTCGCGGCCTTCCTGTGCGACACCCCGCTCCTGCGGATGGGGCACGCGGTCGAGTACGAGGCGGAGGAGACGGAGCTGCTCGTCGCCTGGGCGTCGGCCGAGCCGGACGGCGGGGTGCTCGCCGAGGTCCTCCGAGCCCTGGGCGGTCGTGAGTGCCCGGAGGAGGAGGCCGTCGGGTTGCGGCACGCCGCCGCGTCCGTCCTGGCCCCGTCCGCCGACCGGACGCCCGAGGTCGCCGACGCCCTGGCGGCACTGCTGGACGTGGACGACCGGCCGGTGCGCCTGGAGGCGGCCTGCGGCCTCGCCCTCCGGGACGATCCGCGCACGGCGGAGGCGGTCGACCGGCTCGGGCCGCTGACCGGACCGGAGTACGAGTGCGACGACCGGGCGGGAGCGATCCGGGCCGGGGAGGCCCGCAACCCGCCCGAGGGGACGTAGCACCACCTGCGGGGTTCGGTTTTCCGAACCCCGGATTCGGGTGCCAGCACAATCGATCTCCCGGCCCCGGACGCCCACGATGGAGGGCATGAACGGGATGACGACAGCCGCCGCCACGGCGGCGCACGACGGGGTGACGGACGCGGCCCTGAGCGCGGTGGGGCTGCACCGGCGGTACGGGCGGGGCACGGCGGCCGTACAGGCGCTGCGCGGGGTCTCGGTGGCCTTCGCGCCGGGGACGTTCACGGCGGTGATGGGGCCGTCGGGCTCCGGCAAGACCACCCTGCTGCACTGCCTGGCCGGGATGGACCGTCCGACCGGGGGCACCGTGCGGTGGGGCCGCACGGAGGTGTCCGGGCTGCCCGAGCGGCGGCTGGCGGAGCTGCGCCGCACCCGGGTGGGGTTCGTGTTCCAGGCCTTCAACCTGATGCCGGCGATGACGGTCGGGCAGAACGTCGAGCTGCCCGGCCGGCTCGCCGGGCGGCCGCCGGAGCGGGCCGCGGTGCGGGAGGCGCTGGCCCGGGTCGGGTTGGCCGGGCGGGAGCGGCACCGGCCCGGGCAGCTGTCGGGCGGTCAGCAGCAGCGGGTGGCGATAGCCAGGGCGCTGGTCTCCCGGCCGGAGGTGCTGTTCGCCGACGAGCCGACCGGCGCGCTGGACCGGGCCACCGGGCAGGAGGTCCTCGGTCTGCTGCGCTCGGGTGTCGACACCGACGGCCGGACCTGCGTGATGGTCACCCACGACCCGGTCGCCGCCGGGTACGCGGACCGGGTGCTGCTGCTGGCCGACGGCCTGCTGGTGGACGAGCTGACCGCGCCGACGGCCGCGCAGGTCGCCGAGCGGCTGAGCCGGTTGGGCGGGTGAGCACGATGAGCAGTCCCGTACTGAGCCTCTCGGCGGGGCAGATCCGCCGCCGCCCGGCCTCCTTCGCCGGGCTGGGGACGGCGCTGTTCCTGGCGGTGGCGGCGGTGACGCTGTTCGGGTCGCTGGTCGCCGCACAGGTCACGGCGCCGGCCGCGGTGGCGCGCACGGCGGTGTCCGGGCCCGGCCTGGTGCTGATCGCCGGGGCCTTCGGCGAGATCGCCGTCCTGGTCGCGCTGTTCGTCGTGGTCAACGCCCTCGGCTTCACCCTGCGCCAGCAGCACCGCGACCTGGCGCTGCTGCGCACCGTCGCGGCGACACCCCGTCAGGTCCGGCGGGTGGTGCGCGCGCAGGTGGTGGCGACCACCCTGCTGGTGTCCGGGCCGGGCGGCCTGGTGGGCTTCCTCGCCGCCCGGGCCTTCCTCGCCGCACTCCAGCGGCGCGGCATGGCCGCACCCGGGCTGCGCATACCCGGGGCGCCGGTGCCGGCGCTGATCGGGCTCGCGGTGGCGCTGCTGGTGGGCTTGGCGGCCAGTGCCGTGGCGGCCCGCCGGATCACCCGGCCCGCCCCGGCCGCCGCACTGACCGAGGGCGCGGGCGGGCCACGGCGGACGCCCGTGCCGCGGGTGCTCGCCGGGCTGGCGGTGCTCGCGGGTGGTGGGCTGCTGCTGCGACTGGCGGCGAGCCGGCCGGCCGGAGAGCTGGACAAGGCGGGGCAGGCCGCGCTGCTCGGCTCGCTGGTGCTGCTGGTCGCGGTCGGACTACTGGGGCCGGTGGCGGCGCGGGTCCTGGCGGCGGTGCTCGGCGCCCCGGCGCGGGTGCTCGCGCCCCGGGCGGGCTGGCTGGCGGACGCCAACCTGCGCGGCTACGCGGCCCGGCTCTCCTCGGCGGTGGTGCCGGTCGCGCTGCTCGTCGGGCTCTCCGGCACCCTGCTGGTCCTGACCGGCACCGCCGAGCACGTCGTCCGGGCGACGGGCGCCGCGACCAGCGTCACCAAGCAGAGCGACATCTGGCTGCGCGAGGCGGAGCTCGGGATGCTGGTCTGCTTCGCGGCGGTCTCCACGGTCAACACCCTGGTGGCGCTGACCGCCGACCGGCGCCGCGAGTTCGCGCTGCTGCGCCTGGTCGGGGCGACGCGGCGGCAGCTGCTGTGGATGCTCGGCGTGGAGGCGGTCCTGACCACGGCGATCGGTGTGCTGCTGGGTGCGGCGGTGGCGGCCGCGGCCTCGGGGGCGTTCAGCCTGGCGGTGACGGGCTCGGTGGTGCCGGTGGTGCCGGGCGCGGCGTGCGCCTGGGTGGTGCTGGGGGCGGTGGTGCTCACGGTGCCGGGGATCGTGGGCACGGGGCTGTGGGCGGTCGGCGGTTCGGCGGTGGAGACGACGGGCGGGGAGCGGGGGTGAGGCGGAGGAGGCGGCGGCCGGCGTCCACGGCGGGTGGGCGCGGGGTCGGTGCCATGGCTGTCCGAGGGGCCGTGCGGACGGAAGGGCAGGTGGATGCGGTGGTCCGGGCGGGTCCTGGTGGATGCTGGGGGCCGGTCGGCGGCTGAATGCCGGTCGGTGAGTGCTGGTCAGTGATTGTCGGTGGGTGTCGGTGGGCGAGTGGTGAGGTGGACGGTGGCTGAGCGGCGGCGGTACCGGTCGGTGCGCGGTGGTGAACTGGCCTTCGCGGTGCTCGGGTTGCCGCTCGGGGTGCTCGGCGGCGGGTACGCCGTCGCCGTCCTCTACGCGGGGGCCTTGCTCTCGCTCACCGTGCTGGGCCTGCCGTTCGTGGCGGCCGCGCTGCTCGGGGCGAGGAGGCTCGGCGGGTTGCACCGGTGGCTGGTCGCGCGGCTGCTCGGGGAGGAGGTGCCGGCACCGCGGCCGCTGCCGCGTCCGGCCGGAGTGTTCGCGCGGGGCCGGGTGGTGCTGACCGATCCGGTGGCCTGGCGGGCGCTGCTCTACCTCTTCCTGCGGCTGCCGCTGGGCGTGCTCGGCTTCCTGGCCGTGGTCGGGCTCCCGCTCGGAAGCGTCTGGCTGGTGGGCTTCCCGCTCTGGGTGCGGATGATGGAGCCGGGCCCGAGGTCGATCGGCCTGCTGGACCTGGGCGCGATCCCGATCGGCCTCGCGGTGCTGGTCGCCGTACCAGCGGCGGTGCAGGCGCTCGGAGGGGCGAACCGCACGCTGGCCCGTACCCTGCTCGGGCCGGTGCGCTCGGACCAGCGGGTGCGTCAGCTGGAGAAGGCCCGGTCCATCCTGCTGGCCGAGGGCACCGACCGACTGCGGCACCTGGAACGCGACCTGCACGACGGCACCCAGGCGCAGCTGGTCGCGCTCGCCATCACGCTGTCGCTGGCCGACGACGTGCTGGGGGCGGGCGCGCCGCCGGGGGGCCTTCCGCCGGTGGGCGTTCCGGCCGAGGGTGGCTCGGACGGGCTCGACCTCGGGCGGCTGCGGACCCTGGTGGACCGGGCCCGTGGGCAGGCCGAGGACACCATCACCGGTCTGCGCCGGCTGACCAGGGGCATCCACCCGGTGGCGCTGGAGGGCGGGTTGGCCGAGGCGCTGCCGGGGCTGACCGCCACCTCGCCGGTGCCGGTCGACGTCCGGCTGGACCTTCGGGAGCGTCCGGAGGAGGCGATCGAGCGGGCCGTCTACTTCTGTGCGGCCGAACTGCTGACCAACGTGGCCAAGCACAGTGGCGCGCGGTCGGCGGAGCTGAGCGTGAGCGCCGCCGAGGGGAGGGTCCGGCTGACCGTGCGCGACGACGGGCACGGCGGCGCCGTGATCGGTGCGGGTAGCGGGCTCACCGGCCTGGCCGAGCGGCTCGCGGTGCTGGACGGGACGCTGCGGGTGGACAGCCCGCCCGGCGGGCCGACGGCGGTCAGCGCCGAACTGCCCGGCCGGCTCTGACCGGTGGCCACGGCCCGGGCGGTCGGGGTCGCCGTCCCGGGAGGTGCTACCTCAGGAGGCGCCGTTTTCCGCGAGGTAGGCGAGCACGGCCTTGACCCGCCGGTTGTCGGCGTCGGTCGCGGGCAGGTCGAACTTGCCGAACACGGCGGCCACGTGCTTCTCCACCGCCCGCTCCGAGACCACCAGCAGCGTGGCGATCGAACGGTTGGAGTGCCCCTGTGCCATCAGCTCCAGCACCTCCCGCTCGCGCGGGGTGAGCGCGTCCACCCGGCTGCGCCGCCCGCCGTGCAGCAGACCGTTGACGATCTCCGGGTCGAGGGCCGTGCCGCCTGCGGCGACCCGGTGCAGGGCGTCGACGAACTCGGAGGTGCGGGCCACCCGCTCCTTGAGGAGGTAGCCGATGCCGGAGGCGCCGTCGGCCAGCAGCCGGGCCGCCCAGGCGGTCTCGACGTGCTGGGAGAAGACCAGGATGCCGACCTCCGGCAGGGTGGCCCGGATCTCCACGGCTGCTCGGATGCCCTCGTCGGTGTGGGTGGGTGGCATCCGGATGTCCACCACGGCCACGTCGGGCCGGTGCCCGGTGACGGCGGCGATCAGCTCGGGTGCCGTCCCGGCGGTGGCGACCACCGCGCACCCCCGGGCGGTGAGGAGTTCGACCATGCCGTCCCGGAGGATCACCGAGTCCTCGGCGAGGACGACACGGAGCTGCTTGTCGATCATGCCGTCATTATCCGGGCCCGCCGCCGGGCCGGGGCACGGGTGGTGGAGGGCCCGGTCCGCCCTCAGGAAATCTTCAGTTCAGACTGGACAGTCCAGACTGATGAAATTACCGTGGAACCGTGACCGAGAAGCGAACCGCCCGTACCGCCCCGGCCGACCCCGCCGGGCCCGCCGGGTCCGCCGGGTCCGCCGAAACCGTGGTTCCCGACAGCGCGGCGCTGGCCGCCCGTGAACTGCGCGCCGTCTTCAGCCGGCTGCGCCGCACCCTCCGGGAGGCGAGCGGCACCAGCGACCTGACGCCCTCCCAGACCGCCGTGCTCAGCCGGCTGATCAACGACGGTCCGGCCTCCGCCAGCGCGCTGGCCGCCGCCGAGCGGGTCCGTCCGCAGTCGATGGCCGCCACCCTCGCCGCGCTGGAACAGCACGGACTGGTCGGGCGCCGCCCCGACCCCGAGGACGGCCGCCGTCAGGTGGTCAGCCTCACCGAGGTCGGCCTGGCCCGGGTCGCGGACAGCCGCCAGGCCCGTGAGGAGTGGCTGACCCGGGCCATGGCGGAGCACTACACCGAGGCCGAGCGCGCCACCGTGCTGGAGGCGCTGGCCCTGATAGACCGGCTGAACCGGTGATGACCGGCCCGGCCGCCCTGCTCGCCCGACTCCGGCCGCGCCGTCGGCAGCCCGCCCCGGACGACGGGTTCAACCGCCGGCTGATCGCGCCGATGGTGCTCGGCTCGGTGCTCAACCCGATCAACTCGTCGATGATCGCGGTGGCCCTGGTGCCCGTCGGCGCCGCCTTCGGCGCGCCGCCCGCCGAGACCGCCTGGCTGGTCACCGGGCTCTACCTGGCCACCGCCATCGGCCAGCCGGTGATCGGGCGGCTGGTGGACACCCACGGCCCGCGCCGGCTCTACCTCGCCGGGACGGCCCTGGTCGGCCTCGCCGGACTGCTCGGTGCGCTCGCCCCGTCGCTCGGAATGCTGATCACCGCCCGGGTGCTGCTCGGACTGGGGACCTCCGCGGCCTACCCCGCCGCGATGCACCTGACCCGCAGCGAGGCCGAGCGGACCGGGCGGTCCAGCCCCACCGGGGTGCTGACGGTACTGGCCGTCGCCAACCAGACCGTCGCGGTGGTCGGCCCCACCCTCGGCGGTCTGCTGATCGGCGCGGGCGGCTGGCGGACGGTCTTCGCCGTCAACGTCCCGCTGTCACTGGCCTGCCTGGCGCTCGGTGCGGCGCGGCTGCCCGTCACCGCCCGCCGCCCGGACCCTGCCGACGGCGGGGAGCGCCCCGGGCGTCCGGAACGCCTCGACCACCTCGGGATCGCGCTGTTCGCGGTCCTCCTGCTCGCCCTGATGCTGTTCCTGATGAAGCCGGGCCCTGCTCGCTGGTACCTGCCGGTGCTCGCCCTCCTGGCAGCCGTCGCCTTCGCCCTCCGCGAGCGGCGGGCCCGCGCCCCCTTCATCGACCTGCGGGCGCTCGCCGGCAACCGCCCGCTGATCGCCACCTACCTGCGCCAGGTGCTCGGCTACACCGCCATCTACGCCTTCCTCTACGGCTACACCCAGTGGCTGGAGGAGGGGCGCGGCCTGTCCGCCGCCACCGCCGGACTCGTGCTGCTGCCGCTCTCGCTGACCGCGCTCGCGGCCGCCGGGGCCAGCGGCCGCAGTCCGGGCGTCCGCGGCAAACTGCTGGTCGGCTCCGCCTGCCAGATCGCGGCCTGCGCCGCCCTGCTGCTGGTCCACGCGAACAGCCCGGGCGCCCTGCTGATCGGAGTCGGCGTGCTGGCGGGTGTCTCACAGGGGCTGATCGGGCTCGGCACCCAGGCCGCCCTCTACCACCAGGCGGACCCCGCCGCCATCGCCTCGGCGGCCGGGCTGCTGCGCACCTTCATGTACCTCGGCGCCATGGCGGCCTCCGCCGCGAACGCCGCCTTCTTCCCGCACGGTGCCACCACGGCCGGGCTGCACCAGCTCGCGCTGTTCATGCTCGGCGGCGCGGCCCTGCTCTTCCTCCTCACCGTGCCCGACCGTTCGCTGGGGCGACTGGGAACACCTCCGCGGCAGCGGAAGTGACGGCCGATCCGTTCGCCTGGACGTACTGACCGCCACGGCGGGTGACGGGGTTCAGTGAGGGCCTTTCCGGCTCGCTGCGGACTGCGACACCCCGCACCGGCACCCGGAAGGCCCTCACGCCACACCGTGACCACCGCCGACCTTCACCGGACGCTGCCGCCTTGCCGACCTCCCACACCCGGACCGCGCCGCCGGCCACCC
>NZ_JBHVEU010000356.1:0-9191 GCF_042802075.1 Kitasatospora sp. NPDC057518 | reverse complement strand
CGCCCCCACCAGCGGCGCCACCGATCTCTCCCTTGCCGCCGTGCCTGATGGCGCCGGGCCCCCCGGTGACACCGGGCTGCCCCGCCAAGCCGGCTGTTCCCGGGGCCCCCTTTCCGGGGGCGACCGTCCGGACATCGCTTCCCGCGCAGCGCGCGCCGCCCGACACGGGAGCCCCGCCGGCGCCCGACCCGCCGGGCCCCGCGGTGCCGCCCAGCCCTCCGCCCCCGCCCAGGCCTCCCAGCCCGGCGGGTTTACCACCACGACCGGAACCTCCCCCTGTACCACCGCGTGCCCCAACACCCGCCTTGGCGGTGCCGCCCGGGGTTCCGTACGCGGCGGCGACAGCGGGAAAGAGAGGACTGTCGCTGGGCCGTACGAGGTACGTCGACTCGCCTCGGGCCGTCGTGACAGCGGGCACGCTGCCGCCCGACGCGCCCGCGACGCCCGCATCGCCGCTTCCCAGGGTTCCGCCGGTCGCCCCGCCCGGCCCGCCCGCTCCGCCCCTGCCGGGAGAGCCGACCGCCCGCGACTTCCCCACCACGATTTCCAGAACGGAACCCGGATTGACGGTGAGCGTGCACTGTACGTAGGAACCCGCGGCGCCCCCACCACCACCGCCCCCGCCGGCCCCTCCCGCCCCTCCTCCGCCGCCGCCACCGCCGGCCCGGTCGTTCGTGGCGAGGGACAGGCCTCCTCCGCCACCGCCCCCTCCGCCACCGGCACCGCCACCGGCGGCCCCGCCCGCCCCGCCCGGGCCCCACGCGTAGGCCGTGACCTGGGTGACGCCCGCGGGCACGGTGAACCTTCCGGAGCGCGTGAAGCTCTGCTGGCCCGAGGCCGCGACCGCCTCCGGCGCCGGCAGGCCCAACGAAACCCCGGCGAGCGTCAACGCGCTGGTGACCGCCACCGAGCGCCAGCCCGCGATCCGGCGCGACCGGCCGGCCGACGCCCCGCACACCGCTCGCCCGCCCCGCCCGTCCTGCACCGCCATGAGCCACTCCCCTCTCACGCGACGACATCACGGACACGCACGGGAGTTGACGCACCCGGCATCGCCGTCACCCGCGGTATGCCCTACTCCGTTCGGCCGCAGAGGAGTGTTCGATCGACTTCACCCGAACGAGGGAGCCATGCTCGTGAAGGTGCCGGCCTCGGCGTCGCCGACGGCCCGGAGCAGGCTGCCGCAAATCGCGGGAGGGGCTGTCCCCGAGCGGGACAGCCCCTCTGCGGGCACGGTTGTCAGCGGGCTCCTACCGGCCGGCCAGCGGGGCCAGGGAGCCGGGGTAGAGGTACTGCTGCGGGGGGATCGTCGTGCCGTGGGCCCAGGCGTCGAAGAAGCCCTTGAGGTCCTTGCCGGAGACCTTCGCGGCGAGGGCCTCGAACTGGGGGAAGGAGGCGTTGCCGTAGGCGTGGTCGGCGGTCCAGCGCTTGAGGGTGCCGAAGAACGCGTCGTCCCCGACGGTGCGCCGCAGGGCGTGCATCATCAGCGAGCCCTTGAAGTAGAGGGCCGGGGCGAGTTCCTTGCCCTGGCCCGGGTCGTACAGCTTGGTGGACCAGAACTCCGGCTTGTTCCGGTTCTCCTGGACGGTGGGGGCGTAGAAGCCGGTGTCGAGGTCGCTGCCCTGGTGTTCGTCCCACAGCTGGTTGGCGTACTGGGCGACGCATTCGGCGATGCAGCCGTCGCGCCAGTCGGTGAACGAGACGCTGTCGCCGAACCACTGGTGGGAGATCTCGTGGACCGCGGCGGCGTCCCAGAAGTAGTTGGTGTAGGTGGGCCGGCTCTGGGTCTCCAGGTCCGGCGCGCCGGTACCCGACTCCTTGGTCCAGCTGCGGACGATGGCGCCCGCGGAGGAGAACGGGTACGGGCCGAACCTGGAGGCCAGGAAGGCGATGATCTCCGGCTGCTGGGCCTCGGTCGCCTTGGCCACGTCGTCGATCGGCACGTCCGGGCCGTAGGCGGTGATGACCGGTGTCCCGTCGGGCAGTTCCGAGCGGTGGACGGTGAACCTGTCGATGGCGACGGTGCTGAGGTACGTCGCCATCGGCTTGTCCTCGCGCCAGCGGAAGGTCGTCGAGCCGTCCTTGCCGGTGGTCGGGCCGGGCCGGCCGTTGCCGATGGCCGTCCAGCCGTCGGGGACGGTCGCGGTGAGCGAGAAGGTGGCCTTGTCGGACGGGTGGTCGTTGGACGGGAACCAGGAGGTCGCGCCGTGCGGCTCTCCCATCGCGTTGACGCCGCCGGACACCAGCTGGTGCCAGCCCTCGGGGTCGGGCTTGCCCGCGTACACGACCCGTACGGCGAAGGTGGCGCCGCCGGCCACCCGGCGGGCGGGCTCGATGTCCAGCTTGTGCTCGCCGGAGCGGGAGAACGACCTGGCCGGGGCGCCGTTCACGGTGACCGAGGCGACCTGGAAGCCCTTCAGGTCCAGGGAGAGGCGGTCGAGGGGGCGCAGGGCCCGGGCGGTGACGGTGGTGTCGCCGTCCAACCGCTCGGGGTGCGCCGGGTCGTAGGCGATCCGGACGTCGTAGTTCGCCACGTCGTAGCCGGTGTTGCCGTCCTCGGGGAAGTACGGGTCCCCGATGCCGGCCGCTCCCGCGGGGGCCGCGGTCAGGGCGACGCCGAGGGCGGTGGCGGCCGCGACCAGGGTGGCGGCCTTGCGGCGGTGGTGGCTCAGTGGTGCGCGCATCTGTGGCTCCTGGAGACGACGGGGAATCAGGGTCGGGCCGTGGCAGCGGAGGCGGCGTACTGCCACACCACGCCGATCAGCGCGTTGGTGCTGGTCGCCTGCGTCGCCGGGTCGACGTTGGCGAGGTCGTCGCACGCGCTGTGGAGGCAGTCCGAGACGCCGCTGCTGAAGCCGGACGTCGGGATGCCGGCCTTCCCGAACGACTCGGTGTCGGAGCTGTCCAGCGGGATGTCGAAGGTGGCGAAGCCCCGGCTGCCGAACCAGTTCTCGAAGGCCTTGAAGGCCGCGGCCCCGCCGTTCTTCTCGTCCTTCACCACGAGGTACTGCTGGAGGTTCTTGCTGCCCGCCTGGTCGAGGTTGAGGTACAGGTCGATGGCCTTGCGGTCACCCTCGGACAGGTTCTTGACGTAGTCCGCCGAGCCGACCAGGCCCGCCTCCTCGGCTCCCCACCAGGCGAAGCGCAGGTGCCGCTCGGGCTTCAGCCCGGCCTTGGCGACCTGGAGGGCGGTGGTCAGGACGGCCGCCGAGCCGGAGCCGTTGTCGTTGATCCCCGGGCCCATCGGGACGCTGTCCAGGTGGGCGCCGGAGAGCAGCACGTGGTCCGGGTCGCCGCCCGGCCAGTCGGCGATCAGGTTGTAGCCGTCCTTGCCGTCGTGGGAGAAGCGGCGCAGCTGCGTCTGGAAGCCGGCCCGGTCCAGCGCCCGCTTCACGTACGCCACCGACTCCGCGTACCCCCGGGTGCCGTGCGCGCGGTTGCCGCCGTTGTGGTCCGCGATCCGTTGCAGGGCCTGGAGGTGCGGCATCACCTCCGCCGCCGTGACGGTCGGCGCGGCGGCGGGAACGGCCGTGGCGGCGGCGGGGGTCGGCCCCTGGGTGGCGGCCGTCGCCGCGACGGCGGGGACGGTGGAGAGCAGCAGGGCCGCCCCGAGGGCGCGGGCGGTGAGGGACACCGGACGGGAGGAGGGCATCAGGCGGGCGCCTTTCGCAGCAGGGTCCGGGGCACGTGCCCCGGCGGATTCCCCCACCCTGGTCCGGAGATGTCAGGAACTTGTCGGGAGGCCGTCCCGAACCGGTGGGGGTGCCCTCCGACGGCGCTTTACGATCATGGTCATGTGCGCACACGTCGTGGTTGCCGAGGACGATCCCAAGCAGGCGGACCTGGTCCGGCTGTACCTGGAGCGGGAGGGTCATCACGTCGTCGTCGTCCACGACGGCCGCTCCGCGCTGGAGGAGGCCCGCCGAGGGCCGACCCAACTCCTGGTCCTCGACGTGATGATGCCCGTCATGGACGGGCTCGACGTCTGCCGCGCCCTGCGCGTCGAATCCGCCGTCCCGGTGCTGATGCTGACCGCCCGCACCACCGAGGAGGACCTGTTGCTCGGCCTCGACCTCGGCGCCGACGACTACCTCACCAAGCCGTACAGCCCCCGGGAACTCGTCGCCCGGGTCCGCGCCCTGCTGCGCCGCGGCTCCCGGCCCCTCCCCCAGTCCCTGCCCCTGGACTCCGCCACGCCCCCGGCCACGCCGACCGCGCCGCCGCCGGGCGTGCTGACCGCCGGGGCCCTCACCGTCGACCCGCTGCGCCACGAGATCACCGCCGACGGACGGCCCGTCAGCTGCACCCCCGGCGAGTTCCGGCTGCTGGAGGTGCTGGCCGCCCAGCCCGGCCGGGTCTTCACCCGCGCCCAGCTGCTGGAGCACCTGCACGGCATCGACCGGTACATCACCACCCGCACCGTCGACACCCACGTGATGAACCTGCGCCGCAAGATCGAGCCCCAACCACGGCGCCCCACCCGGCTCCTGACGGTCTACGGCATCGGCTACAAGCTCGCCGAGGAGCCGCACGGTGCGTCGTGACGCCCCTCCCCGCCGGACGCTGCTGCTCCGGCTGCTCGCCCTCTCCGCCCTGGTCTCCCTCTGCTCCATCGCCGCGACGGCCTGGCTGACGGCCCGCACCACGACGGGCGCGATCCGGCAGGAGCAGCACCAGGTCCTCGCGGACCAGGTCCGGATCTACCACGAACTGCTCGGCTACGCCGCGACCCACCCCGACTGGACGGGCGCGGAGCCGACCGTCCGGAGGCTGGCCGCCGACACCGGGCAGCGCATCCTGCTGGCCACGCCGCGCTTCGAACCGGTCATCGACTCGGCGGCGGCCACACCCACCGCGGCCCCCTCGGCCACCGCCGCCCCGGAGACCGCCGCCGGCCGAACGAACCTGCCCCGTACGCCCACCACCACCGTCGACCCGCTCTCGGTCGACCTCGCGATGCTGCCCGACGCCCCCGCCGACCGGATCGACGCCCGCGCCGTGGGCCCGTTCCGGATGACGGCCGCCGAGCGCGCCGCCATGGAGGAGGCCGCCCGGGACCGCGCCGACTGCCTGCGGTCGGCCCTGGGCGTCGAGGCGACCGTCACCGACGACGCCGCCGGGCACCCCGTGGTGAACGTCCCCGGCGGCCAAGCGGCGTCGGGTGTGCGCTGCGCGTCGCCGCAGGTGCTGGACGCCCCGACCGGAACCGAGAGCGCCGCTCTCGCCGACCTCACCGGGCTGGTCAACGCCTGCCTGGAGCGCCAGCGGATCCGGCCCGTCCAGCTGTCCCTGTCGCTGCGGTGGACCCCGTCCCGCGACCGGGAGCAGGACCAGGTGGTCTCCGCCTGCCTCGCCAACTCCCGTCGCCAGCAGCTCGTCCGGTACGTGGCTCCGCCCGTGCTGCTGTTCGTCGGCGCGCCCTCCGGCACGGCGGAGCCGGCCCCCGTCCTGTCCGCACCCCACCGCGGCCGGGTCGTCGAGGTCGCCGCGCTGGTGCTGGCCGTCACCGTGGCGATCACCACCGCGGTCGGACTGCGGCTCTCCCGGCCGCTGAACGCCCTCACCCGGGCCGCCCGGCGGATGGCCGACGGGGACCTCTCCGCCCGGGTGACCGCGACCGGCCGGGACGAGATCGCCGGACTCGCCGCCGCCTTCAACGCCATGGCGGAGCGCCGCGAACAGCTGGAGGAGCTGCGCCGCGCGATGGTGGGCGACATCGCGCACGAGCTGCGAACCCCGCTGAGCAACATCCGCGGCTGGCTGGAGGCCGTCGAGGACGGCGTCGTCACCGCCGACGGCGCCCTGACGAGTTCGCTGCTGGAGGAGGCCCTGCTGCTCCAGCACCTGATCGACGACCTGCGGGACCTGGCCGCCGCCGACGCCGGCGAACTCGCCCTGCACCGCGAGCCGGTGGACGCCGAGGACCTGCTCGCCCAGGCCGCCACCGCGCACGGCGCCCTGGCGCAGGCATCGGGCGTGACCCTGGTCGTCGACACGGACACCGCCACGGCCCGGTACGAGCTGTCCGCCGACCCGGTGCGCCTGCGCCAGATGGTCGGCAACCTGGTGGCCAACGCCGTCCGCCACACCCCGGCGGGCGGCACCGTCACCCTGCGGACCCGGCCGGAGGCCCACGCCCTGCTCATCGAGGTCGCCGACACCGGCAACGGCATCGCCCCGGCGGACCTGCCGCTGGTCTTCGAACGGTTCTGGCGGGCCGAGAAGTCCCGCAACCGCCAGAGCGGCGGCAGCGGCCTCGGCCTCGCCATCGTCCGCAAACTCGCCGAACTCCACGGCGGCGCCGTCCACGCGGCCAGCACCCCCGGCACCGGCTCGGTGTTCACCGTACGCCTCCCCCGCACGGCGTCAGGGACGGGCAACGGCACGGTCTCCGAGGTCACCGGCCGTCCCGCTTGACGCCCCGCCCGGGTGGCGGGAGGCGAGTTCCGCCTTCCGGGTGACGATCGCCTTCGGACCCGACGACCGCGCCTCCCCTGGTTGACCAGGCTCGACGGACGCACGCCAGGGGGTGATGCGGGAACACACCCGGTTGCGGCCGGCGTCCACCGGACCATCGCGCTCCGCGTGTGAATGAATACGGATCGTTCCGCTTCCTTCACCTCGGCTCCGATGAAAGGGCACAGCCATGCCTTCGGCCACGCGCAAGACGACGGGAACTCCAGTGGTACGGCGGCTGGTCGCCGCCGCGGCCGCGCTGGGCAGCTGCCTGGCGCTCGCCGGTCCGGCGGGCAGCGCCGGCGCGGCGTCCACCGTCCCCGTACCGACCGTCTTCTTCGGCGACTCCTACACCGCCAACTACGGCATCGCCCCCCTGAACCACGAGGACAGCCCACAGGTCTTCTGCTTCCAGGCGAAGGAGAACTACCCCGCCGTCGCCACCAGGCGCCTCGCGGACAAGGGCGTCACGCTCGACGTCCAGTCGGACGTCTCCTGCGGAGGGGCCCTCGTCCGTCACTTCTGGGAGAAGCAGGAGCTGCCCTTCAACCTCGGCGAGGTCCCGCCGCAGCAGGACGCGCTCAAACCCGACACCCAGTTGGTCATGGGCAGCCTGGGCGGCAACACGGTGGGCTTCAACCGCATCCTAAAGCAGTGTTCCGCCAAGCTCCGCGGCAATGAGGGGGTCCTGCTGCCGGGAACACCGGTGGACGAGGACGTGCCGGCCGCGACGTGCGGCGAGTTCTTCACGTCCGGAGACGGAAAGCAGTGGCTGGACCGGCAGTTCGAGGAAGTCGGGTGGGAGCTGGAGGAACTGCTCGACCGCATCGGCTACTTCTCCCCCGACGCGAAGCGCGTCCTGGTCGGCTACCCGAGGCTCGTGCCCGCGGACACCGCCAAGTGCCGGACCGCGGCACCCGGTCAGACCGAGCTGCCGTTCGCCGACATCCCGCAGGACGCCCTGCCGGTCCTGGACCAGATCCAGAAGCGGCTGGACGACGTCATGAAGAAGGCCGTCGCCGATGCCGAGGGCGGCGCCGACTTCGTGGACCTCTACGGCCACACCGGCGGCAACACGGCGTGCGACGGCGCCGACCGGGGCATCGGCGGCCTGCTGGAGCCCTCCCTGGTCAAGCTCGGCGACACGACGCTCCCGTGGTACCTGCACCCCAATGAGAAGGGCCGCGACATCCAGGCGACGCAGGTCGCCGACAAGGTCAAGGCGATCCTCGGCCGGTAAGGGGCACTCGACCCGAGGGGCTGGACGTACCGGTGGCACCGGAAACCGTCATACCGGGGTAGCACAGCGGAGTTGGCACCTCTGTATGACGGCGTCCGCCCCGCCTCGCCCGTACCGTCGCCCGTGTCGAAAGCGACGACGGAAACCGAACGAGGGGGAAGCGACGATGAGCGGGCGAGGACGGGCCGTGGCGGCGGTGCTGCTGGCGGCGACGGTGACGTTGGGTGTGGTCGGCGCACCGGGCGCGGTGGCGGCGCCGGGGCCGGGCGCCGGGCAGCAGGCCAGGGCCTGGCTGCCGCAGCCCACCGGGCCGTACCCGGTCGGCACGACGTCCCTGCAGCTGACGGACGACCGCCGGGACGATCCCTGGAAGCCCGGGCAGCACCGCAAGCTGATGATCAGCCTCTGGTACCCGACCACCCGGGCCGCCACCGGCGACGACCGCGCGCCGTACATGGTCCCCGCCGCCGCCGAGCACTTCGGCAGCGACGGGAGCGTCGGCCAGGGCGACTACCGGTTCGAGCCCGGCCGCACCGACTGGGCGGGCATCCGCACCCACGCCCGCGCCGACGCGCCCGCCCTCCCCGGTGGCAAGCGGCCCGTCGTGCTGTACTCGGCGGGCTTCGGGGACCCGCGCACCTGGGGCACCGGCCTGGTGGAGGACCTCGCCTCGCGCGGCTACGTCGTCGTCACCGTCGACCACACCTACGAGGCCTCCGAGGTCGCCTTCCCCGACGGGGACCTCGCCACCTCCGTCTTCCCCGCGCTGCTGGCCCAGCCCGGCCTCGACATGAGCGCCCTCCTGCGCAGGATGCTGCAGAGCCGGGTCGACGACACCCGCTCCGTCCTGGACCGGCTCGACGGGCTGCGCCACGACGAGCGGCTGCCGGCCGGCCTCGCCGCCTCCCTCGACCTCGACCGGATCGGCATGGTCGGCCACTCCGGCGGCGGCTCCGCGGCCCTCCAGACCATGCACGACGATCCGCGCCTCAAGGCCGGCGTCAACCTCGACGGCCAGCTGCACTTCTCCAACCCGGACGGCTCCGGGGTCCAACTGCCCCTGCCCACCGCCGCCGAGGACGGCCTCACCCGGCCCTTCCTGCTCATGGGCACCCAGGACCCCGAATCCGGCAGCTACCACCGGCAGCCCGGCTGGGACGCCCTGTGGCGGCACAGCACCGGCTGGCACGCCGACGTGACCCTCACCGGCTCCCGCCACGGCTCCTACACCGACGCGCAGTCCCTGCTGCCCCAGCTCGCCCGCCAGGGCGCGATCAGCGGGACGGACCTGACCGGCGCCGTCGGCGACGTTCCCCCGGACCGCGCGGTGTCGGCCACCCGCTCGTACGTCGCGTCGTTCTTCGACCGCTGGCTGCGCGGCCACGACGACCACCTCCTGGACGGCCCGTCGCCGCGCTTCCCCGAGATGGTCTACGAGCGGTAGCGGCCGCCCCGGGTGTCGGGGGCGGGCCGGTCAGAGCGCCTCCCGTAGCGC
>NZ_JBHVEU010000355.1:0-9202 GCF_042802075.1 Kitasatospora sp. NPDC057518 | reverse complement strand
CATCCCGGCGGCGTCGTGGTGGGCCCGGACGGTCGTGGAGTCGACGCTGACCAACGACAGGTCCGCCTTCCCCTCGCGGGCGGCCGCGGCGATCAGGCCTTCGAGCAGGGCACTGAACACGCCGGCGTCCCGCCAGACCCGGAACCGGCCGAAGACCGTGGACCAGGGGCCGAACTCCTCGGGCATCTCCCGCCACTGGGCACTGGAGCGGAACCGCCAGATCACACCCTCGAACTGGTCACGAAGCCGTTCGGGGTAGGGCCCGAACCTGCCGATCGGCAGATAGGGCTCGATCAAACTCCACTGCTCGTCGGTGAGTTGCCTGCGCGTCACATCCAACAGTCCTACCGGGTTCTGCCCCGGAGCGGGGCAGAACCCGAAGATTGATCACAACATCACACAGGCCCTAGCGGCCCACCAACAACCTGCCGGATCACGGCCTCATCCACGATCGAGACCAGGGTCGGACCGTTTGGTGTCAGGAAGCGTTGTTGCCGTGCAAGGCGGGCCGCCACGGTCTCTTCAATTTTCGCGGGGGTCGCACCCCGCATCACGTACTGGGTGAGCGCGCGAGCGTACGCGGGCGTCTGAAGCAAACCCCAAACCCGGCGTACGTCGTGCCCGCGAATCCCTCGGCAACGTGATTCAAGGTCTGCGTAGAGTTCGAACCAACCGGGGTACTGCGGTTCGGCATCCCAGTCCACGCGATCCCATGCATCGGTCATCTGTTGGCCGGTACCCAAGGCCTTGTCGCACTCCACGGCGAACGGCCGGCTGGGTGGTCGTTCCCGACTCTCCACCTTCTGTACGTAGCTCGGGTGGCTGAAGGTACGCCGCGCGAGTGCGGCGCATGAGTCGATCCCTGCCTTCTCCCGGTTGCTGCGCAACAGCCAAGCCCACGCAGAGGGCGTCAGCGTGATGTGTTGCTCCTGCGCCTTCCTGCCAGCCAAGCCGACCCCCATTCGAGACAACAGCGATGTCTTGAGAACAGGTATACCCAACCGGCCACCCGCTGTCGTTATCTGGTCACAGCCCGCCCGCTGGATGCGCCGAAGGGATCGATCCCCCCGGCACCTATGTAGGGCTGCATGCCTACCCCGCACTACTACGAAGAGGTCAACTCCCCAGGCAGAAAGGTGCGTCGAATGAGTGAGTCGCCGGAGCTCAACCCGGAGCCGAAACCGAAGCGGGAGCCCGACCACTGTCCGAGGGACGGCGAGGTGTTGACCGTCATCCGCCCGGAGCAGGACGACGAGACGGACGCCGGCCCGCCGGGCCAGGACGCCCTTGACGAGTGGACGTGCCCCAAGGGGCACTTCGGCTACTTCCTGCCGGCGGAACACCTGGAGGCGCACCCGTACGACGACCGAATCCAGGTCTGCGGCACGAAGCGCCACACCGACCCGCTCGCCGTCTCGGTCGTCGCCTGAGAGCACCACCGACCACGCCCAGGTGACCCCCCGACATCTGGACGAACCCCTGAAGACCCCCGTCCCCGGCTGGCTGTCATGGCTGACGTCCATCCGGGACGGGCCCCAACTCCCGCACCCCGCCCGGGGGCTGAAAACCGGGCCGGAAAGGTCGGTTGCGGGAACCGTGGTCTCGTCCGCCCGTGCAACACCAACCCCCGTGCGGGCGGGCGGGACCGCCTGAAGACCCCCGTCCTGGGCTGGCACTCTTCCGTGATCAGCCACCCCGGGCGGGTCAGCACCGACACGCGGAGTTGGCCGTTCGCCGATCGTGTCGGGCGCCCCCGGAACGCGTGGCGAACCGGCCTGGCGCACGCTGAACGCCCCTTGCCCGACTGTCCAAACCTCCCGGGCAAGGGGCACCCCTCGAACTCCCGGCAAGAGGTCCGTCCGGTCATCCGGACCCTGCCGGGCGCGCACCGGGCCCGGAACACCCGTGGTGCGCACGCCGATCCCCCTTGCCGGATGTTCTGACAAAGCGCCCGGACAGGGGGATCGGCCCTCAGATCCCCGCCCCGACTCACGACCGTCCAAGGGTGCCGAGTCGGGGCGGGCCCACCGGATCAGGACGGGAACTCCCTTGACGCAGACGGACATTCGCCAGCCGGCGCGCTGGCTCAGGGCCGAAACGCTGATCATGAACTCGTACGAACGGGTGCTCATGACCGTGCCCAAGGATCAACCCGGGCTGCTGCTGCCGGGGACCTTCGTCCGCCCGGGTGAACAGGTGGCCGACGCTGCGGTGCGCGGGCTCGCCGAGCAGACCGGGCTGCGTCGGGAGATCACCCACCACCTGGGCGTCGACCAGCACCCAGCCAACCCGGCGACCGGCGACGTCGAAGGGCTCACGGTCGTCTGCGACGGCGGCGACGCCTCCCTGTTGGAGATGAAGCTGCTCGCCGAACAGGGCGTGCCGGTGGGCGCGTTCCGGGAGATCAGCGGGCACCGGTGGGTGGGCCTGGACAAGGTCGCCGACCTTGCCGACCCCTACGTGGTGACGCGCGTCAGGGTCTCCCTGGGCATCCTGAACAGTGGGCTGAAGCAGCCCCTTCTGTACATCGGCCAGCCCGCCGGCTGACCCGTGGCGAAGAAGCGGCCCGGCACGGGACCGGTAGAGAACGTGGTGCGCACGGTCGGGAACAGCACCACGTGCCAGTGCCCCCAGCCCGACACGTGCGTTCTCCGGCTCCAACTCCCGCCGCCCGGAGGGGCCTTCCAGGACAGCCGCAACCGCCGCTGGACGGTCGTCCGCCGGGATCAGGCTGCCGACCCGGTGACCGGGAAGATCGGGAACACGACGATCTTGATCCAGCGGATCGCGAACGGTGAGCCGGTCGACCTGTCGTTCACCTGCGCGGGCCCGGTGAAGGTGGAGACCCACTACGAGAAGAACCGCCCGCACCGCCCGCCCCGACCCCCGTCCGCCCCGGGGAAACAGACGAACAGCAACTAGCCGAGAGAGAGGAACCAGTGTGCCGACCCCCGCCCCCGGACACCCGGTGACGACCTACGTCCTGTGCACCGACCCCGCGTCCCGTCTGCTGGTCGTCCAAGCCACCGGGCACGGAACGTGGCACCTGCCCGGCGGAGTGGTAGAGACCGGCGAAAGCCCGTTGGACGCTGCCCGCCGGGAGGTCCGCGAGGAGCTGGGGCTGACGGTCGACCTTCAGAACGACGACCTGTTCGCGATCGAGTGGGCGCAAGCCCGTCGCCCTGGCGCTCGTTCCCGACTCGTCTTCATGTGGGCCGGTCCGATACTCAGCACCGCCGACACCGACCGGATCTCCCTGCAAGCACGGGAGCTGTCCGCCTGGCGGTGGGCGACCCGAGAGGAAGCGAAGGAACTTCTTCACCCCGCCGTCGCCGTGCGAATCAGGGCGCCTCTTCAGCTCCCCGGACCCGTTACCTATCGAGAGACCCGACACGAAAGGACCACCTGATGGTGAACGTCGACTTCCCGGACCGACTCCTCCGGATCGGCACCCGAAGCTCCCCGCTCGCACTCGCCCAGACCGACATGGTGATCGCCGCACTGAAGGAGCACGAGCCGGCGCTTCAGACTGAGGTGGTACCGATCACCACCGAGGCAGACCTGTGGCAAGGCGACCTGGCCCAGCTCGGCGGCAAGGGGCTTTACACGAAGCAGATCGACACCATGCTTCAGCGCGGGGACGTCGACATGGCCGTTCACTGCGTCAAGGACGTGCCCGGCGACGTGCCGCTCCCTCAGGGGGTCGTCTTCGCCGCGTACATGGAGCGGCCGGACGTTCGGGACGTGCTGCTCTTCAAGGAGGGCTCCGAGTTCACGTCGCTGGCCGATCTGCCGTCCGGCGCGAACATCCTGTCGTCCGCTGTCCGCCGGAAGGCCCAGATCCTCCGCGCCCGCCCCGATCTCAAGGTCGTCCGGGTGCGCGGCGGAATCGACACCCGTCTCCTGAAGCTGGACGGGAAGAAGAAGCTCGATGTCCAGGCGGACGCCATGATCCTCGCGGCTGCCGGTCTGGCCCGCCTCGGGATCAACCGTCCCGGTTACGTGCTCAGCATGGACGAGATGCTGCCCGCGGTGGGCGCGGGCGTGCTCGGCCTGGAATGCCGCCAGGACGACCACCCGGTGGCGGCGCTGCTGGAGAAGGTCAACCACCCGAAGACACAGCGCGAGGTGACCGCCGAACGCGTCATGCTTCACACGCTGCGTGGGCACTGCAACAGCCCCATCGCCGGGTACTGCACCACCGAAGCGGACGGACAGCTCGTGCTGCGCGGCATGGTCTTCGACCGCGAAGGCTCGAAGTTCGTCAATGCTCAGCTCTGGGACGAACACCAGGGAGACCCGGCGGTTCTGGGCGCGCGCGTCGCTGCTGAACTGCTGCGGCAGGGAGCCCGTCAGATCATCTCGGGCATCCCCCACTGAGCACGGATTCGGCCCCGTCCGGGTTCGCCTGGACGGGGCTATCCCCTGCCCGAAGCCGGTCGCTGGTCGGCAGGCACCACGGCTGATCCCTTGCCCCAGCGCGTGGTGATCAGTCCCCGCTCGCGGAGTAGTTCGAGCGTGCGGCGGATGGTCATCCGGGCCATCTCGAAGCGGGTGCACAGTTCCGCTTCGGACGGGAACGGGCGCTCGTCGTACAACCCCTCTTCGATCTCGCGACTCAGCACGTCGGCCGCCACCCGGTACGGCGGAAGGCGACGCGGACGCTTCTCGGGGCTCTCGGACATGGCAGCAGCGTAGACAACCGTCGAATCCCGAACCACTTAGACAAGTGGACGTGTAGACAACTTAGACAGGTGGAGATACCTTCGAGTCTCAACCAAATACGAAACCCCCGGCGTCGGCGGCAACCGACCCGGGGGATGGACGAAGCCTCGGGAGGCTCCGACATGAACCACTTTATCGTCTGGGTGTACGCATCGTGGACGGCAATCATCGCTGCCGGCGTTCTGGCGCTCTATCTGCCGGTCGCAATGAACCCGGTGCCCAAGCCCGCCGTCGTGGTCGCCGAACCGGCCCCCGCGCCGCTCCCCGGGCAGCCCGGGTTCTGGGACACCCCCAAGCGCGCCGGCGACCAGAGCCAGCTCCTGGACGGGGAAGACAACGAACTCGTCCGCCCCTTCTGTGCGGAAGGCGAAGTGTTCTTCTTCGCGACCCGGCTGGGACTCCCGGACCCGGCCCACTGGCTGGACGACGCGACCACCGCGGACCACGTGCTCACCGGGGCCGGTGCGTGATGGCTGAGACCGCCCGCCAGGAAGAGGCCGTGGAGCCCGGTGTCACCCGCATCTGTGCCCGGTGCTCCGGCACCCGCAAGGTGACCGTCATCGGCCACGTGGAGCAGCAGACAGGCGCCGGATGGACCGTGTGGGGCTGTGACGACTGTGCCCCGATCCTCCGCAAGCTGATCGGCTAGAAGCACCAAGTAGGCCCCCGTTCGGGACGATCCCGAACGGGGGCCGCTTGCTGCCCGCCCCCATGGCTGGTACCGCACCAACCGCATTCCCGCAGGTCAGACGACGAGTGTTTTAGAGACGTTGTTCCACATCAGCGTCGCTATGACGCTCTCCTCGGTGCACCCGAGCTCGTCGCGCAGCACCCAGGCGAGCTGGGCGGCGCGGGCGCCGACCTCGGCGTAGGTCCGGACGACCGGGCCGGTGCCGTCCCAGGTGGTCACGGTCGAACGGCCGTGGACCGTGGACCCGTGCTCCAGGATTCGGGCGACGGTGAGCGGAACGTCCTGCATCGTGCTGAACACGGGTCCTCCTTGACCTGGCGGCACTGGGGGCTGCGCTCGCGGCACCTACCGGGCGGTAATGCGCGCGGACGTGCCCGATTGTGCCGCTCCCACCCCCTGCTGTCAGTATCCCGGCCCCGTTGCGCGGATCACGGATTCGTCCCGGTTCCGCCCCCGGCCCGCTCCCCGCCCGGTGAGGGCGACGGGTCGTCGGCGGCGGATCTCAGCGGGCGGGTCTCAGCGGGCGGTCGGGCCGTCCACGTGGTTGCGGTCCACGGTGAGGGTGGCGCCGCCGAAGGTCTCCTCGACGTTGCCGTGGTACTGGTGGACGCGCTGGTGGAAGGTCCAGAGGTCGGGGGCCAGGGCGCCGGAGCCGTCGGTGTCGGCCTGGCCGTCCCAGCGGGCGTACCAGAGTGCGTCGGGCATCGGGGAGCCGCCGGCCCGGGCGGCGGCGGCGAGGTCCGCGATGCCGGAGTCGAGGCTGGAGTAGAAGCCGGAGCGGTAGCCGGCGGCGTGCAGGCCCGCCGTCCAGCCGAGGGTAAAGTCGACCACGGCCTGGCCGCAGGCCGGGTCGCGCAAGGGATAGGCCTCGATGTCCAGGTAGACCGGGCTGCCCTTGGCGAAGCCGAGCGCGCGCAGGGACCGGGCGGCCTCGTCCGCCTCCTCCCGGCCCTGCTCGACGGCCTTCCCCGGGTCGATCCGCTTGGGCTTGTGGCCCGGGTCGGCGCACGGCGCCTGCAGTCCGACGTGCACCGGCAGGAACCGCCAGCCCAGCGCACGCACCTGGCGCACCCACTCGGCGGTGAGCCGCGGCTGGCCGCAGCCGCGCTGGGAGCCGCTGGTGTAGACGCCGAGCGCCCCGTACGGGGAGGCGTCGCGCCAGGCCTTCAGGGTGTCGAGCGGCGGTGCGGTGCAGGCGTCGAAGGCGGGGCCGCTCCAGGTGTCGCGGGCCCGGGGCGGGCCGGACCGGTCGGGCAGCCTGACGGCCCGGATGCGGGGGGCGGCGCCGGCGGCCGGGGTGACGGCTTCGGCGTTCACGACCGTCCCGTCGGTGGCCAGCAGGAGCACGAGGGCGGCGGCGAGGAGGGCGGCGGAGCGGAGATGGCGCACCCCGCCTTGATACTGACGGTCCGTCGGACGACCGCGGCAGCCACGCCGCGACACCCGCGCGAGTCCACCCTTTCGGACGCACCCGTCCGTATCCGTCCCGATTTTTGTAACGAGCTTGCTGGTTCATCACTCCTTACGGCAAACTCACAAATATGCCCACCTCCCATACCAGCGAAACCCCTGCCGCCTCGTCGTCGGCCGCCGCCGTCGCCGAGGCCCTGGCCATGCCGCCCTCCCCCAAGGGCGAGCCCGCCGGCGAGCGGGGCAGCTGGCGACGAGGTGGGGCGTCCGGCCCCTCGGCGCCACCCGAAGTCCACCCCGGCCGGTCCACCGGCCGGTTCGGCAAGGTCCTGCGGCGCCCGGAGCGGATCCCGGCGCCGCTTCTCTGTCTGACCGCGATGTTCCTGGTGCAGACCGGCATCGCCCTGTCCAAGCCGCTGTTCGGCCCGCTCGGCGTCAGCGGCACGACCTTCCTCCGGCTCGGCTTCGCCGCCGTCATCCTGCTCGCCGTCACCCGGCCGAAGCTGCGCGACAAGCGCCCCCGCGACCTCGCCGCGGCCGCGCTGCTCGGCATGGCCTCGGCCGGGATGACCTTCCTGTTCGCCGGGGCGATCGACCGGCTGCCGATGGGCACCGCCGCGACCATCGAGTTCCTCGGCCCGCTCGCCGTCGCCCTGGTCTTCGCCCGGCGCGCCAGCCACCTGCTCTGGGCGCTGCTCGCGGCCGCGGGCGTGGCGCTGCTGACCCTGCTCGGCGAGGGCGACGGCGGCGGATCGCTCGACCCGGTCGGCCTGCTGTACGCCTTCGGGGCGGCCGCCTGCTACGCCCTGTACATCCTGTTCACCGACAAGGTCGGCGCGGCCTTCCAGGGCTTCCAGGGCCTGGCGGTGTCGATGACGGTCGGCGCGCTGACGCTGGCGCCGTTCGGGCTCGGCCAGGCCTGGCACGGGCTGACCGCGCCCGAGGCCTCGCCGATGGCGCTGCTCGCCGCGGTGGCCGGGGTGTCGCTGCTGCTGCCGGTGATCCCGTACGCGCTGGAGATGACCGCGCTGCGACGGATGCCGCAGCGGGTGTTCAGCGTGCTGGTCAGCCTGGAGCCGGCGGTCAGCGCGCTGGTCGGGCTGGTGGTGCTGGGCCAGCTGCTGGGCGCGCCGCAGCTGGCCGGGATCGGGTGCGTGGTCGCGGCCAGCGTGGGGGCCACGCTGACCGGGCGACGGTAGCCCTCGCTTCGGTCCCCAGGACGCCCTGGGGACCCGGCGGCCTTACAGCGCTACGGCCAGAGCAGGGTGCGCGACCACTCCGGGGAGCTGACCGGGCCGGTGCGGGTGTAGCGCAGCCGGGTGTGCCGGCGCTGGGCGTCGCCCTGCCAGAACTCCACCTCGTGCGCCCACAGGGTGTAGACCGCGTGCCCGGGCGCGACCGCGTCCGGATGCGCCTCCAGCCGGCGACGGGCGACCGCCTCCGCCTCGTCGTACTCGGCGACCGAGCCCAGCGGCTCGCTCTGCCGCCCGACCAGCGCACCGACCCGGGCGGCGGGCGAGCGGGTGGCGAACTCGGCGGCGGCGACCAGGTCGGCGGCCCGCTCGACGGTGCCGCGCACCCGGACCTGGCGGCCCAGCTGCGGCCAGTAGACGGTCAGCGCGGCGGCCGGGTGCTCGGCGAGCTGGCGGCCCTTGGGGCTGTCGGCGGCCGCCGAGAAGTTCCAGCCGGTGCCGGCCGCGTCGACGTCGCGCAGCACCAGCACCCGGGCGTCCGGCATGCCGTCCGCGTCGACGGTCGAGAGGGTGAAGGCCTGCGGGTCCAGCACCCCGGCGTGCAGCGCGGTGGCGAGCCAGTCCACGAACAGCGGGCCGGGCTCGGCCGGGGCGGCCAGGTGGTCGAAGGACGGCAGCGGGCGGGCCATCGGCGGGCGGCCGAGCAGTAGTTCGGGGACGGACCTGGGCCCGGAGCGGTGCTCGTGGAGCGGCTCGGCCGACGGCTCCGGGCGCGCGTCCGCCGCCGGCTCCGCCCCGGCCTCCGGTGCGGGCCTGGCCTCGTCCGGGCCGGTCAGGCCCTCCTCCTCCGCCGCCATCGCGCGCCCTTCCTTCCGATTGCCGCGGTCGCCGCCCCGGCCGGGCCGGTCCGTCCGGGCCCGGGCACGTGGGTGCGCTGTCGGAGCGCAACCGTACCGCCGTGGGCCGACGGCTCCGGGCGCGGGCCCTCGGTGGACGGATCCGGGCCGGTCGGCGGGGGATTCCGGGGATGCCCGGCGGGGTGCTCCGACGGCGATGCGCGGCGGGGAGATCCGGCGGGGAGGCCCGGCGGGGAGGCCCGGCGGGGACGTCCTGCGGGGACGCCCAGGCCGACGGCCGGGGAACCCGGGACCGGCGCCGGACACACTCGTGGGCGGTGCCGATG
>NZ_JBHVEU010000354.1:0-9213 GCF_042802075.1 Kitasatospora sp. NPDC057518 | reverse complement strand
GCCCGGGCCCCACAGCCCCGGGCGGCGGCCAGGTACGAAGGGGCAGTACCAGCACCGTGAGGGACACACGAGAGAGCCGGCTGCTGCTGATCCTGCTGGTGGCCGTCGCCTTCGCGCTGATCACCGTGGACATCAAGGGCGGTGAGGACTCCCCGCTCGGGCCCGCCCGGCACGCCGCCGCCAGCGTCCTCGGACCGGTCGAGCGCGGAGCCGCCACCGTCGTCGACCCGGTCGCCGACACCGTCCGCGCCTTCCGCGACGCGGCCACCGACAGCGGCCGCACCGACCAGCTCGCCCGCGAGAACACCGAACTCCGGCAGAAGCTCGCCTCCTCCGACATGGCCACCGGGCGCACCAAGCAGCTGGACGACCTGCTGCGCACCGCCGGCGCCGGCGGCTACACCGTCAAGGCCGCCCAGGTCATCGCGATCGGCCCGGCCCAGGGCTTCTCCTGGACCATCACCATCGACGCCGGCAGCGACGACGGCCTCACCCGCGACATGACGGTGATCAACGGTCAGGGCCTGGTCGGCCGGATCACCACCGTCGCGCCCACCACCGCCACCGTGCTGCTCGCCTCCGACCCCGGCTTCTCGGCCGGCACCCGGCTGGAGGGCACCGGCGAGATCGGCTTCGCCTCCGGCGGCGGCGACAGCCCGATGAAGGTCTCCCTGCTCAACGGCAAGGCCCAGGTCAAGGCTGGCGACCGGCTGGTCACCTTCGGCTCGCAGAGCGGCCGCCCGTTCGTGCCCGGCGTCCCGGTCGGCAAGGTCGTCGAGGTCCAGGCCAACGCCGGCCAGCTGACCAAGACCGTCCTGGTCGAGCCCTTCGTCCAGTTCACCCGGCTGGACCTGGTCGGCGTGGTGGTCGTGCCGCCGCGCGCCGACCCGCGCGACGCCGTCCTGCCGCCGGCGCCCGCCGCGGGCCAGCCGGCCGCCGCGCCGGGCCAGGTCCCGGCCTCCGTGCCCGGCCAGGTCCCGGCCTCCGCGCCCGCCGCCCCGCCCGCCAAGCCCACTGGGGGGAACTGAGCCATGCGCCTCGCCCGCATCCCCGTCTCCGCCGGCCTCGTCCTGTTCGGCCTGATCCTCCAGGTCAGCGTGTTCGGCCGGCTCCAGCTCCCGGGAGCCACCCCGGACATACTGCTGCTCGTCGTGGTCGGCCTGGCCATGGTCTACGGGCCCACCGGCGGCTGCCTGGTCGGCTTCGCGGGGGGCCTGCTGGCCGACCTCGCGCCGCCCTCCGACCACGCCATCGGCCGCTACGCGCTGGTGCTCTGCCTGATGGGCTACGCCGCCGGGCTGCTGCGCCCGGACCACGGCCGCCAGCGCTCCGTGGCCGGCTCGCTGGTCGTGGTGGGCGCCGCGGCGGTCGCCTCCACCCTGCTCTACGCGATGGTCGGCGCCCTGGTCGGCGACACCGCGGCCCGGCACGTCGGCCTCGGCGGACTGGTCATCAGCGCCCTGCTCTACGACCTGCTGCTGGCCCCCTTCGTGGTGCCGCTGGTGATGTACCTCGGCCGCCGCTTCGGCCGCGACCCGGTGGCCGCCGCGGACGACGACGAGGGCGGCTCCGGCCTGGGCACGCTGGCCCGCTACCGCACCACCCGCGACACCTCGACGGGCCCGTCGTACAAGAAGCGGCGCGTGCCGGGCTTCGCCCGCCGCCCGTAACCGGACCGGCCGCCCGGCCCCGGCCCTCCGGCCCCGGCCCCGGCCGCCCGGCCCTCCGGCCCCGACCACCCGACCTCCCCGCATCCTGGAGCGCACGAGACGTGAGCAACATCCCCGAGACCGGCCGCACCCGACGGGTGACGATCCGTCTGGTGGTGCTGCAGATCCTGGTGCTGTCGCTGCTCGCCACCCTCGGCGGACGGCTGTGGTACCTGCAGATCCGCAACGCCAAGGAGTACACCGCCAAGGCGACCGGCAACCACATCCGCGAGGTGGTCGAGCCGGCCGTCCGCGGCGAGATCCTGGACGCCTCCGGGCGGGTGCTGGCCGGCAACGAGACCCGGCTGGTGGTCTCGGTCAGCCGCACCTCGCTGCTCCAGCAGAAGGACGGCGGCAAGGCGGTGCTGTCCCGGCTGGCCGAGGTGCTGGGGATGCCGGCCAAGGACGTGCAGGAGAAGGTCCGGCTCTGCGACGCCAAGACCCCGCAGCCCTGCTGGAACGGTTCGCCGTACCAGCCGATCCCGGTCACCAAGGAGGCGACCACCCAGCAGGCGATGCAGATAATGGAGCGCCGCGAGGACTTCCCCGGGATCACCGCGCAGCCCACCGCCGTACGCCGCTACACCGGCGCCGAGGGCGCCAACATGGCCCAGGTGCTCGGCTACCTCTCGCCGGTCACCGACGAGGAGGTCAGCAAGACCGCCGGCAAGAGCGGCCTGGACCGCTACCTGCCGGCCGACCAGATCGGGCGGGCCGGCCTGGAGTCGGTGTACGACCGCGACCTGCGCGGCACCGCGGGCATCACCAAGCTGGAGGTCGACAACCTCGGCCGGGTGATCGGCAACGCCGGCACCGTCGCCCCGCAGACCGGCGACAACCTGGTCACCAGCATCGACGCCCGGGTGCAGAAGGTGGTCGAGGACAACCTGGCGCAGGCCATGAACGACGCCCGGAACACCTTCGACAAGATCACCAACCGCAACTACGAGGCCGACTCCGGCGCCGCCGTGGTGATGGACGTGCACACCGGGCGGATCGTCGCGATGGCGAGCGCCCCGACCTACGACCCGAACCTCTGGGTGGGCGGCATCAGCGGCAAGGACTACCAGTCGCTGACCAGCAAGGACTCCAACTTCCCGCTGCTGAACCGGGCCATACAGGGTCAGTCCGCCCCCGGCTCGACCTTCAAGGTCATCTCCACCACCGCCGCCGTGCAGGCCGGCTACTCGCTGGACGGCCGCTACGACTGCCCGAAGAGCATGACCATCGGCGGCCGCGAGTTCAAGAACTTCGAGAGCGAGAACTTCGGCCAGATCTCCCTGGAGAAGGCGCTGGAGGTCTCCTGCGACACCGTCTTCTACGGCCTGGCGTACGACCAGTGGATGAAGGACGGCGGCATCAAGCCGAAGAAGGACCCGGGCGACTGGTTCTTCAAGACCGCCCACGAGTTCGGCCTCGGCGCCAAGACCGGCATCGACCTGCCGTCCGAGGTCACCGGCCGGGTGCCGGACCGGCAGTGGAAGCAGTCCTTCTACGACAACAACAAGGACGCCTGGTGCGCCCAGGGGCAGAAGGGCGGCAACAGCTACTCCGACCAGATCGCCCGGGAGAACTGCGTCGACGGCTACCAGATGCGCGCCGGTGACGCCGTCAACTTCGCGATCGGCCAGGGCGACACCCTCGTCACCCCGGTCCAGATGGCCCGGATCTACTCGGCGCTCGCCAACGGCGGCACCTTCTACCGGCCGACCATCGCCAAGGCCGTGATAAGCCCGGGCGGGGACCTCGTCCGCGAGATCGCCCCGCACGAGGACGCCAAGTTCCCCGGCGACGAGAAGCTGCTCAGCTACATCAACCAGGCCACCGAGAGCGTCATCAAGAGCGGTACCGCCGCCTGGAAGTTCAACGGCTGGCCGCAGGACAAGATCACGCTGCACGCCAAGACCGGCACCGCCGAGGTCGAGGGCAAGCAGACCACCTCCTGGCTGACCACGTACAGCAAGGACTACGCGGTCGTCATGACGATAAGCCAGGGCGGCACCGGCTCCGGCGGCTCCGGCGACGCCATCCGCCGGATCTACCAGGCGCTGTACGGCGTGGACGACAAGGGCGGCATCGACAGCGGCAAGGCGCTGCTGCCCGCGCCGCAGGCCGAGCTGCCGAAGTTCAACCCGGACGGCACCGCGATCATCAAGCCGGTCTCGTACGGCGCCGACGCGGCGCAGGGCGCCCAGGCCCCGGGCCTCCAGGCCCAGGCCGTCGCCGCCGCTCCGGCGCTGCTCGACACGGCCACGGCGCAGCCGGCCCCGGCGACGGCCTTCCTCGACCGGACGCCGCCGGCCGACCGTCCGGCGTCGTACACCGCGGCCGACGCCGCGCTCGAACCCACGCGCGGACCGGGAAGGGGACGGGCATGACCTCCTACGGCTCGTACCGGCAGCTGCGGCTGGCCCCGCAGCGCCGCGGGGTCTCCAAGGCGCTGTCCAAGGACTCCCCGCTCTGGCGGCTGGACTGGATACTGCTGGTGGCCGCCCTCGCCCTCTCGGCCGGCAGCTCGCTGCTGGTCTGGTCGGCCACCCGCGGGCGCGACTCGCTGACCCACGGGGACCCGCAGTACTTCCTGTACCGGCACCTGACCAACTTCGTGGTCGGGCTGGTGCTGTGCTCCGTGGTGATAGCTATAGGGAGCCGGCGCTTCCGCACGATCGTGCCGTTCCTGTACGTCGGCGTGCTCGTCCTGCTGCTGGCGACGCTCAGCCCGCTCGGCTCGACCATCAACGGCGCGCACTCGTGGATCCAGCTCGGCGGCGGCTTCTCGATCCAGCCGGCCGAGTTCGCGAAGCTCGCGATCGTGCTGGCGATGGCCGTCGTGCTGTCGGACCAGGTGGACGCGGGGGAGCGGGAGTTCCCCTCGCACCGGGCGGTGTTCCGGGGCCTGCTCTGGGCCGGGGTGCCGATGTGCATAGTGCTGTTGATGCCGGACGCCGGCTCGGTGATGGTGATGGCCGCCATCGTGCTGGGCATCCTGCTCGGCTCCGGCGCGGCGAACCGCTGGGTGCTCGGCCTGCTGGTGGCGGGCACCGCCGGATGCGTGGCGATCTGGAAGTTCGGGCTGCTGAGCCAGTACCAGATCGACCGCTTCGCCGCCTTCGCCAACCCGCAGCTGGACCCGAACGGCGTCGGCTACAACACCGCGCAGGCCCGGATCGCGATCGGCTCGGGCGGACTGACCGGCAAGGGGCTGTTCCACGGCACCCAGACCGTCGGGCAGTTCGTGCCGGAGCAGCAGACCGACTTCGTGTTCACCGTGGCCGGCGAGGAGCTGGGCTTCGTCGGGGCGTTGGCGATCATCGCGCTGGTCGGCGTGATCCTCTGGCGGGCCTGCCGGATCGCCCGGCAGGCGACCGACCTGTACGGGACGATCGTGGCGGCCGGGGTCATCGCCTGGATGGCCTTCCAGGCCTTCGAGAACATAGGGATGTGCCTGGGCATCATGCCGGTCGCGGGCATCCCGCTGCCGTTCGTCTCGTACGGCGGCTCGTCGATGTTCGCCAACTGGATCGCCATCGGGCTGCTCCAGGCGGTGCGGAGCCAGCGGCCGATAGCGGCCTGAGCGCGCCGCGCCGTGCGGTGGCGGGGCCGGTCCGGGACGTCCCGGGCCGGCCCCGCTGTCGTGTCCGGGGCGCTGTCGTGTCCGGGGCCGGGGTGGGTTTCAGAGCAGGCAGTCGGCGGTGGTGAGGACGGCGCGGGTCTGGTGGGCGAGTTGCTCCTGGACGGGCACCCAGCGGGTGCCGAAGCGGTGGCGCAGCCGGTCGAGGCTGTCGGCGACGACGGTGCGGGCGCGGTCGCGGGCGGCCTCGACGCCGGGGCCGCGGGTGTCGGCGAGCAGCCGCAGCAGGATCGACGCGACCCGCAGCGGTACGCGGGCGGCGACCAGTCCGGCGGTGGTCACCCGGGAGGCGGTGAGCGGTTCGGCGCCCCAGCGCTCCAGCCACTCCTCGGCCACCCGCGGGGCGACCGCCAGGCTGGACTCGGCGGTGCGCAGCAGCGGGCCGTACGCCTCGTGGCCGGGCGCCCCGGGCCGGTGCGCGCGGACCGTCGGGAGCAGGGCGGTGAGGTCCGCGGCACGTGCGGTGAGGTCGCGGGCGGCGGCCGCGAGGGCCTGGGGGCCGGCCGGGTGGCGGTGGGCGTCGCCGACCGCGTCGACGGCCCACATCGGGACCTCCAGCACCGCGGAGACCGCGCCGTACCGGGCCGCGTACGACCAGGTGGACAGCTCGGGCTCGTCCGGCAGGGCCCGGGAGCCGCCGGTGCCCGGAGACGGCATCAGGTAGGTGCCCGGGTCCGGGCTGGCCCAGCCGATCGCGTCGTAGGAGTCCACGTCGAGCGGCACGCCGGCCCGCTGCGCGGAGCGGGCGAAGCGCCCGGCCAGGCCCGGGACGGGGCGGGTGAGCTGGGCGAACGCGCCGCCGAAGTCCACCCCGTGCAGCGAGCACTGGAGGAACGGGCGCAGTTCGTCGATCAGTCCGGTCAGCGCCAGGCTCTCCGGCATCGGCGGGCGGCCGGAGCCGGGGGCGGGCAGCAGCTCGGGCTGCTCCTCGAAGGAGGGGCGGAAGAAGTGCTCGTAGTGGCGCCGCATGGTGAGCGGGCCGTCCAGCCAGCCGGCGTTGAGCGCGGCGCCGTCGGGGTCGAGGCAGAGCAGCAGGTGCCAGGAGAGTCCGGGGCGGGCGGGGCGGTCGAGCAGCACCTCGGCGAGCCGGACGGTCCCGGCGGTGCCGATCGGTTCGTTGGGGTGCGGGCCGCCGACCACCAGGACGGCCCGCGGGCCGCGGTCCACGGAGAGCAGCAGCAGCGGGCGGCCGGCCCGGGAGCGGCCCACCTCGCGCAGCCGGCAGCGGTCCGGGTGCCGCAGGGCGAGCCGCCGTGCGGCGGACTCGGCCTGGGCCGGCGTCGGGTAGCGGGCCGGCCGGGTGTCGAGGGTCCGGAGCGGGCGGATCCGCCGACCGGTATCGGTCATGGTTCTCCTTGCGCCGGTCGTACGGCCGCCGGGGCGCGGGCGTGCGGGTGCGCCGCCGGGCACGGCGTGCGGGCGGGGGGACGGGGGAGGGGGACGGGGCTGGGCGTGGCACCGCGGGCCGGGAACGGCGGCCGTGCGGGGACGGACGGGGCCGTCCGTGGGCGGCCCGTGGGGAGGGAGAGGCGTGCCGGCCGGAAAACCGACGAGGGCCGAGCGTACGACTCAACTTCCTTGTCCGGAAGGGGTGCAGATGTCTTTGGCGGAGCCCTGTCAGTACCGCACGGGCCGTCCGGGCGTGTCAACGGCGGACGGGACCGGCCGGCGGGCGCCCACCGCGCGTGCCGGGGCGGGCACCAGCGGGCACGGGAGGCCACCGGTGGGCACCGGTGGACACCGGCGGGTGCGGGCGGAGACCGGCCGTCCGGGGTCGCGCCGGAGCGCGGAGGGCCCGTGAACCGGGGCAGACGGCCCGTTCCCCGGATTGGGCTACCCTTGAGGGTCACCCCTCCCGTGCCGACTCGCGGCACCGAATCACGTCGTAAGGGTTCCTAGTACATGACTGTCGAATCGGTCTTCCCACGCCTGGAGGCCCTCCTCCCGCACGTCCAGAAGCCGATCCAGTACGTCGGCGGCGAGCTGAACTCGACCGTCAAGGACTGGGACGCCTGCGACGTCCGCTGGGCGCTGATGTACCCCGACGCCTACGAGGTCGGGCTGCCCAACCAGGGCGTCATGATCCTCTACGAGGTGCTGAACGAGCGTGAGGGTGTGCTCGCCGAGCGCACCTACAGCGTCTGGCCGGACCTCGAGGCGCTGATGCGCGAGCACGACGTCCCGCAGTTCACCGTGGACGCCCACCGCCCGGTGAAGGCCTTCGACGTGTTCGGCCTGTCGTTCTCCACCGAGCTCGGCTACACGAACATGCTGACCGCGCTCGACCTGGCCGGCATCCCGCTGGAGGCCAAGGACCGCACCATCGACGACCCGATCGTCCTGGCCGGCGGCCACGCGGCCTTCAACCCGGAGCCGATCGCGGACTTCATCGACTGCGCCGTGGTCGGCGACGGCGAGCAGGCCGTCCTCGACATCACGGAGATCATCCGCGCCTGGAAGGCCGAGGGCCGCCCGGGCGGCCGGGACGAGCTGCTGCTGCGCCTGGCCCGCACCGGCGGGGTCTACGTCCCCAAGTTCTACGACGTGGAGTACCTGGCCGACGGCCGGATCGGCCGCGTCGTGCCGAACGCCCCCGGCGTGCCGTGGCGGGTGTCCAAGCACACCGTGATGGACCTCGACGAGTGGCCGTACCCGAAGCAGCCGCTGGTCCCGCTCGCCGAGACGGTGCACGAGCGGATGTCCGTGGAGATCTTCCGCGGCTGCACCCGCGGCTGCCGCTTCTGCCAGGCCGGCATGATCACGCGCCCCGTGCGGGAGCGAAGCATCACCGGCATCGGCGAGATGGTGGAGCGCGGGCTCAAGGCGACCGGCTTCGAGGAGGTCGGCCTGCTGTCGCTGTCCAGCGCCGACCACACCGAGATCGGCGACATCGCCAAGGGCCTCGCGGACCGCTACACCGAGGACAAGATCGGCCTGTCGCTGCCGTCCACCCGCGTCGACGCCTTCAACATCGACCTCGCCAACGAGCTGTCCCGCAACGGGCGCCGCTCGGGCCTCACCTTCGCCCCCGAGGGCGGCAGCGAGCGCATGCGCAAGGTCATCAACAAGATGGTGTCGGAGGAGGACCTGATCCGCACCGTCGCCACCGCGTACGGCAACGGCTGGCGCCAGGTGAAGCTGTACTTCATGTGCGGCCTGCCCACCGAGACCGACGAGGACGTGCTCCAGATCGGCGAGATGGCGAAGAACGTCATCCAGAAGGGCCGCGAGGTCACCGGCCAGAACGACATCCGCTGCACCGTCTCCATCGGCGGGTTCGTGCCCAAGCCGCACACCCCGTTCCAGTGGGCCCCGCAGCTGTCCGCCGAGGCCACCGACGCCCGCCTGGCCAAGCTGCGCGACTCCATCCGCGGCGACCGCAAGTACGGCAAGAACATCGGCTACCGCTACCACGACGGCAAGCCGGGCATCGTCGAGGGCCTGCTCTCCCGCGGCGACCGCCGGGTCGGCGCGATCATCCGCGAGGTCTACGAGGACGGCGGCCGCTTCGACGGCTGGCGCGAGTACTTCTCCTACGACCGCTGGATGGCCTGCGCCGAGAAGGGCCTGGCCGGCACCGGCGTCGACGTCGACTGGTACACCACCCGCGAGCGCACCTACGAGGAGGTGCTGCCCTGGGACCACCTGGACAGCGGCCTCGACAAGGACTGGCTCTGGGAGGACTGGCAGGACGCCCTGGAGGAGGTCGAGGTCGACGACTGCCGCTGGACCCCGTGCTTCGACTGCGGCGTGTGCCCCCAGATGGACACCCAGATCCAGATCGGCCCCACCGGCAAGAAGATGCTCCCCCTGACGGTCGTCAACAAGTAGTCGTACAGCCTCGGCGCCCCGTGCTGGATGTATCCAGCACGG
>NZ_JBHVEU010000353.1:0-9220 GCF_042802075.1 Kitasatospora sp. NPDC057518 | reverse complement strand
GTCTGGAGCCGGACCGCACGTGAACGCGCACACGAACCGCAACCGTTGGGCCGTCGTGGCCGCCTCCGCCGCCCTGGCGGCCGCGCTGACGGTCGGGGCGGGCACGCCCGCCCTCGCCACCACCTCCACCGCCACCGTGTCGGCGACGGCGGCGAGCCCGTCCGCACTGTCGCCGCTCGACCCGGCGGCGCTCCGGGCCGCCCTCGCCCAGCGGCCCGCCGCCGACGTCTCCGCCGGGTTCGTGCGGGTCACCGGCTCCGCCGGAAGGTTCGAGGGCAGCTCGGCGGAGGGCGGGGCGGCCGTGGACGCGCGCGGGAGGTTCCGGATCGGGTCGATCTCGAAGGTCTTCACCGCCACCGTCGTCCTCCAACTCGCCGCCGAGGGCCGGATCGACCTCGACGGCAGCGTCCGACGGTACCTCCCGGACCTCCCCGCCCAGTTCGGGGCGGTCACGGTCGGGCAGCTGCTCAACCACACCAGCGGACTGCCCACCGGCGACAACACGTACTGGGGCGACGGCACCACCGGCTGGTTCGCCGAGCACCGGCTCGACGCGCCCACCCCCGAGGAGATCGTCGCCTCGACGGCCGGGCAGTCGCCGGCCTTCGACCCCGGCACAGCCCAGCAGTACAACGGCATGAACACCTTCGTCGCCGGGCTGGTCGTCGAGAAGGTCACCGGCCACCGCTACGCCGAGGAGCTGCGCCGTCGGATCATCGGCCCGCTCGGCCTGCGCGACACCTCCCTCCCGGACGCCGACGACCCGGCGCTGCGGCGCCCCGCGACCCGCCCGTACCTGACCGTCCCCGACGCAGACGGCGGCTCGCACCGCGTGGACGTCACCGAGCAGAGCCCGTGGCCCTGGGCCGAGGGCGGCATGATCTCCAGCGCCCCCGACCTGGACCGCTTCATGACCGCCCTGTTCCGGGGCCGCCTCCTCCCGCCGGCCCAGCAGGAGGAGCTGTTCACCGTCCCGTCGGTGCCCGTCGCCCCGGGCAACCGCTACTGCCCGGACGACACGGCGTGCCTGAGCATGGGCCTCGTGCGCCTCGCCTCCGGCGGCGTCGTGGCCTGGGGCAAGACCGGCTCCCGGCCCGGTTCCACCAGCGGCGTCTTCGCCACCCGCGACCTCTCCCGGACGGTCGTGTACTCGGTCGACCCGACCACGCTGAAGGGCACCGAGACCCCGTACGCCCTCGGGCTGTTGAAGTCCGCCTTCGGTCTGGGGAAGTAGGGCCCGTCTCCGCCGGTGGGCGGACGGGCGGCTGGCTCGCGCGGGGGAGGGGGACGGGCCGAGCGGTGGACGTGCGGCGGGGGCGGTGTCCGGGAGCGTGGACGCATGCTGAAGACCATCCCGGTGGGCGACACCGAGCGCCCCGTTCCCCGATGGGCCCTGCGGCTCGCCAAGGCCCTTCCGTTCATCGTGCTGCCGCACTGCCTGTGGCGGCTGCCGTTCGCGTTCGACTTCCGGATGGGCACCGTCGACCCGCAGGCCCCGGCCTACGTCTGGTGGGCCGCCCCGTACGTGATCGGTCTGAGCGTGCTCACCGAGGCGCTGACGCTCCTGACCCTGGGGCTGGTCAGCGGTTGGGGCGAGGTGTTCCCGTGCTGGGTGCCCGTGCTGCGGGGCCGCCGGGTGCCGCCGCTCGCGGCGGTCGTCCCGGCCGTGCTCGGCGGGCTGGTCCTGGCGGCCCTGTTCGACGGGATGCCGCTCGGCTGGCTGGGGGTGTTCGAGGAGGTGGGCTACAGCAACGGCTGGTGGCTGCTCCTGGGGCGGGTCTGCACCTCGACGGCGATGTTCTGGGGCCCGATCACCCTCGCCCTGGCCTGGGCCTACCACCGCCGCCGTCGCCCCGCCGCCGCTCCGGCCCGTTGACGCCCGGCCGCGGGCGGGCCGCCGTGCGCGGGAGGTCGGCCCGGCCGACTTCCCGCGCTTCCGCGGCGGGCGGCTCAGTGGGTGCGGTAGTACTCGGCGACGGCGGAGAACGCCTCCTTCGGGTCCCAGGGCAGGCCGGGGTAGGTGGTTCCCGCGCGGTCCTCGTAGGTCCTGACGACGCCGTAGCTGGCGAGGTCGAGGTCGTCGCGAGGGTCCCCGTCCGGGCGGTGGACGTGGTCGTAGAGGGCGAAGGTGAAGACGAAGGCGGCGTCGACGCCGCCGGCGTCGAAGGCCTCCAGCAGTTCCCGGACGTACGCGGCCTGCCCGGCCTCGTCCCGCTCGTAGACGCCGTCCAGCCGGACCGGGCCCCCGTCGGCGTACTCGACGATGTCCAGGCCGTTCGCGCCCCGGTCGCCGGCGCCGCGGAAGGTGGCGGAGCCGAACTCGGTGACGGCGACCGGCTTGCCCTGGGCGGTCAGGTCGCGGACGCCGCCGGCGAAGCGGTCGGCGGTCTCGGCGGAGCGGTACAGGTCCAGGGAGACCAGGTCGAAGGGCGCCCAGTCGACGCGCTCCAGCGGTACGGCGGCGTACGTGACGCGCCCGCCGAACCGGGCCCGGACGGCGGCCACCGCCTCGGCGAGGAACGCGTTGACCCGGCCGCTCACCGCACCGAGCTGTTCGCGCACCTGCTCGGGCCGGGCGAGCAGGGCGAGGCGCTCGCCGATGTCGGAGCCGGGCAGGAACCCCGGGTTCATCAGGCTGAGTTCGGCGCCGGTGACGAACACCACCTCGGCGCCGCGCCGCCGCAGCCGCTCGGCGCGCTCGGCGCAGTCGGTGAGGAGCGCGAGCATCGCGTCGGTGCTCAGTTCCAGCGGGTAGGGCGAGAACCAGACCTCCAGGCCCAGGTCGGCGGCGTGGCCGGCGGCGAGCTCGATCCGCTCCGGGTCGCCGCCCATGATGCGGACTGCGGTGCAGTGCAGGTCGTCCCGGATGATCCGCAGCTCACGCTCGACCGCCTCGGAGTCGAACCAGGCACGGGAGTACGCCCCGTCCCTGATGAAGCCGGTGTCGTAGCTGATTCCCTTGGCGCGCACGTTCTTCCGCCTTTCCGGCGAGAGAGAATTTACGGTACGGCCAGTACCCTAGTTGCCGACGGCCCGGCACGGCAAGAAGGATGGGGAGGGTACGGGCGGTATCGGCGGGCGGACTGGGCGGAGCGAGGGCATGGCCGGGCAGACGCGGCGGCGCGGAGCGGCGCTGGAGGAGGCGATCCTGAGCGCCGCGGTCGAGGAGCTCACCGGGGCCGGGTACGCCGGGCTGACCATGGACAAGGTCGCCGCCCGCGCGGGCACCAACAAGAACGCCATCTACCGCCGCTGGCCCAACCGGCTGGCGCTCGGCATCGCCGCGTACAAGCAGCTCGCGAAGACCGCCCCGCTCCCCGACACCGGTGAACTGCGCGGCGACGCCCTGGAGTTGCTCCGCCAGGCGAACCGCCACTGGAGCTCCCCGCTGGGCGCCGTACTGCGCGAGCTACTGGCCGCGGCCGGCGGCGCCACGGAGTTCCTGGCCCAGTTGCAGGACCAGTCCGGCGACGCCGTGGCCGCGCCCTGGCTCACCGTCCTGGGCCGCGCGGTCGCCCGTGGCGAGGCCGCTCCCGAGGTGCTGCACCCCCGGGTGGCGACGGTGGCGATGGTGCTGCTGCGCAACGAGTTCATGGCGCGCGGGGTGCCGACGGCGCCGGACGACGTGCTGGTGGAGATCGTCGACGAGGTGTACCTGCCCCTGGTGCGCGGGCGCGGCCAGGGGCGGCAGCGGAGCTAACGGCCGCGGTTCCCCTCGGTGTTCGCCTCGGTGTTCCCGCCGGCGTTCCCCGTGAGCAGTGAGTCGGCGAGCCGCTCCGCGGTGCCCGCGTCCAGCGGCCCGTGCCCGAGCAGGAAGCGGTACCAGAACACCCCGTAGACCTGGTCGGCGATGAGGTCCGGATCGGCGTCCGCGGACAGTTCGCCGCGCTCGCGTCCCCGGGTGAGGAGTTCGCGCAGTGCGGTGCGGCGGGTGGCGGTGAAGCTCCGCATCAGGTCGGCGAGGTGCGGGTCGCGCGCGGCCTCGCGGGCGACGGTGCGCAGTGCGGGGGCGGTGGTGTCGCGCTGGGCCGCCTCGAAGGTGGTGCTGACGAAGGCCCGCAGGTCGGCGCGCAGGTCGCCGGTGTCGGGGCCGGACACGTCCTGGTCGGCGCGGTCGGTGAGGGCGTCGAGCAGGACGGCGCCCTTGGAGGGCCACCAGCGGTAGACGGTCTGCTTGCCGACGCCGGCCGCGCGGGCGATGGCGTCGATGGTGACGGGGGTGCCGTCGGACTCGGCGAGCAGGCGCAGCGCGGCGTCGAGGATCGCGCGGTGGGCGGCCTCGTTGCGGCGGCGTCCGGTGTGCGGGCGTGCCGCCGGGGCGGCCTCGGCGGCCTCGGTGCCCTCGGTCTCGCTCATCGTGCTCCCTCTCCTCCGGCGTGCCTCTCCCCGATCCCCCTTGACAAGACTATCAGTCTCGACAACCATCATTTCCGGAACCGGCAGTCTCGACAAGTCGAAAGGCCCCACCACCATGAGCACTGCGTCAACCCCCTTCGCCGGACAGCGCGTCGTCGTGATGGGCGGCAGCTCGGGCATCGGCGAGGCCACGGCCACCGCCTTCGCCGCCGACGGCGCCGAGGTCGTGGTGACCGGCCGCGACCGCGACCGGCTGGACGCCGCCGTCGCCCGGATCGGCGGCAAGACCACCGGGCACCCGCTGGACGCGACCGACCCGGCCGCCCTCGCCGCCTTCTTCGCCACGACCGGCGTGGTCGACCACCTGGTCGTCGCGGTCAGCGGCGCGGCCGGCGCCGGCCCGTTCGCCCAGCTCGACCTGGCCGAACTCGCGGCCGGCTTCGACGCCAAGTTCTGGCCGCAGGTGCGCGTACTCCAGGCGGCGCTGCCGCACCTGCGCGAGGACGGCTCGGTCACCCTGATCACCGCCGCCTCGGCCCGCGCCGCCTTCCCCGGCACCGCCGGACTGGCCGCCATCAACGGCGCGCTGGAGGCGATGGTGCCGCCGCTGGCCGTCGAGCTGGCCCCGCTGCGGGTCAACGCCGTCTCGCCCGGCGTGATCGACACCCCGTGGTGGGACCGCGTACCGGCCGAGCAGCGGGCCGCGCTGTTCGAGGGCCTCGCCGCCACCACCCCGGTCGGCCGGGTCGGCCGGGCGGAGGACGTCGCCCGGGCGATCCACCTGCTGGCCGCCAACGGCTTCGTCACGGGCGTGGTGCTCGACTGCACCGGCGGGGCGAACCTCCCGACCGGCCGCTGAGCCGGCCGCTGGGCTGCGCGGAGCCGGCGGTGCTGTCACAGCTCACCCGTACGGTTCGACCGTGAACGTTCCCGAGGTCATCCCCGTCAGCCACCGGCCCGACTACCGCACCGACACCATCGGCCGCTGGCAGGGCGGGCAGTTCCTCGCCTCGGCGCTCTGCCTCGGCGCCGGGCGGTACTACGCTGTCCTGCACCGCTTCGACGGCGCCGGCCGCCACCTCGACTCGCGGATACACCCCGCCGACGAGGCGCCGCAGGCCCGGCTGCTGCTGGCGGAGTGGCTCGACGCCCTGCCCGGCCGCGAGTACGGGGACATCGCGATCGCCCCGTTCGCCGTGCACGTCGACGGCGAACTGTTCGGCCTGGTGCGCGAGGACTACGAACCGGACGAGGTGGACGACGAGGAGGAGCGGGTCCACTTCGAGCTCTACCCCGACGGCCTGGGCTTCGACGCCCCCTGGTGCGGCTGCTACGACACCTGAGCCGCCCCGGGGCGCGTCACCATGCCGCGTCCCGGTAGGCGAGGCAGGTGGCCGGCCGGCCACCGGGCGCGTGGTCGACTGCCCGGCGGCCGGTGGCCGGTGGGCTCAGCCCGCGTACTGGCCGAGGATCTTCGCGAACTCGTACGGCTGCTGCGGGATGTTGGTGCACTTGGACAGCGAGCCGCCGGTGCAGGCGTTGGCGTCCCGGGTGGCGTCCCAGAAGGAGAGCATCCCGAGGTGGTTCTGCCGGGCGAAGGCCACCAACTGCTGGGCGTCGGCCTGGTTGTAGACCTGGTGGTCGTCGTTCTCGCCGATCATCGGGGTGACGCCGACCATGGCCCACAGCTGGGCGTCGGTCTTCGCCGGGTAGAGCGCCTTGAGCTGGCCGAACAGCGACTGGGCGGCCTGGACGGCGGCGTTGCCGTAGTCCGTCCCGCTCCGGTAGTAGTCCATCGCCATGATGTTGACCAGGTCGACGGCCACCCCGGCGTCCCGGGCGGACTTGACGATGGCGACGCCCTCGGAGGTCAGGCCCTCGGGCAGGACGGGCAGGGTGAAGGAGACCCTGAGGCCCGGGTGGGCCTGCTGGAGCCTGGCGAGCGCGGCCGAGCGGCGGTCGTTGGCGGCGGTGTCGGCGATGGCCGCGCCCTCGATGTCGAAGTCGACGTAGCGCAGGTTGTAGGCGCTCACCACCGCGTCGTACTCGGCGAACAGCGAGTCCACCGTGGTGCAGGCGGCGGCGAGTTCGGTGCCGGCGGCGCCGCCGAAGGAGACCTTGACGTCGCCGCCGGCCGCGCGCAGCGCGTCCACCTGGTCCTTGGCCCAGGCGGTGCGCGGGTCGTAGGCGTTGAACCAGCTGGCCTTGCAGCCGACGCCGGTGACGAAGCCCATCGTGTAGCCCTTGAGGCCGGCCGCCTTGGCCAGGTCGGGCATCGAGGGGGTCGGCCAGGCGCCCATGTCGATGAACGGGGCGACCGGGAGCGCGACGTTCGGCGCCGGGGTACCCGGGCCGCCGGTGGGCGTACCGGTGGGCGTGCCGGTCGGGGTGCCGGTCGGGCTCGGCGGGGTCGAACTCGGCGGCGGGGTGGTCGGGTTGCCGCCGCCCGGGCCGGTCAGGGCGATGTCGTCGGCGAGGTAGCCGCCCTGCCCGTACCAGCCGTGCAGGTACACGGTGACGCTGGTGGTGGCCGCCCCGGTGGTGAAGCTGGTGGACAGCTGCTGCCAGTCGGCGCCGCCGGCGGTCCAGGTGGCCGGGTCGGTGACGCCGCTGCCGGTGGCGCCGAGGTAGACGTACCGGCCCTGCACCCAGGCGCTGAGCGTGTACGTGGTGTTGGGCTGGACGCTGACGGTCTGGCCGCACTGCGCGGTGTCGCTCGCGCCCACCGCCCCCTTGAGCGCGTACGTCCCGCTGTGCGCACCGGAGTCGACCACGCTCCCGGTGCCGGCCGAACAGCTCCACGGGCCGAGCGCGCCGCTCTCCAGCCCGCCGTTGGCGAGCAGGTTGCCGTCGGCGGCCCCGGCGTTCCCGGCGAGGACGGCCAGGCCGCCGGCGGCGAGCGCGGTGGCGGCGGCGAGGCTCAGCAGGGTGGTCCGGCGGGCGGGGCGGCGGTGCGCGGGGGCGTGCTGGGGCGCGCTGGGCATGGGGGTGCCTCTCGGGACGTGGAGGCCGCCCGCGCCGCGAGGGGGAGGCGCGGGGCGGGCGGCGGCCTGGGGTGGTCCGGGGTGGGGGAGCGCGGTGCTGAGCATCAAACTGGACTAGACCAGCTGTGCACGTCAAGCGTTTCCCGGCCTCGGACGCCCCGTCAGGGACAGGTTTTAGGAACGGTTAAGACGATGCCGGGCGGCGGCCGCGGCGGGCCCGGGGATGAAGGGGCTTGACCTTGAGTGCACTCCAAGGTGAAAGCTGAAGGCGTTGATCACGCACCACCACGCGAACACCGCGGCCACCCCACGGGAGCCGCGGAAACCACGACGGGAGCACCACCATGCGCAACGCCTCGTTCGGCACGAGCGGCCCGGAGATCGGCGTCATCGGTCTCGGCTGCATGGGCATGACCTGGGCCTACACCGAGCGGGACCGGGACGACGAGAAGTCGGTCCGGGTGATCCGGCAGGCGCTGGACCTCGGCGTCGGCCTGATCGACACCGCCGACATGTACGGCCCGTACACCAACGAGGAGGTGGTCGGCGCCGCGCTGGCCGGCCCGTACCGGGAGCGCGCCCTCCTGGCCACCAAGGTGGGCATCGTGCCGGGCGGCGCGGGCCAGCAGGAGCGCAACGGCCGGCCCGAGCACGTGCGCCGCTCGATCGACGAGAGCCTGCGCCGGCTGGGCACCGACCACGTCGACCTCTACCAGCTACACCGGGTCGACCCCCAGGTGCCGATCGAGGAGACCTGGGGCGCGTTCGCCGAGGTCGTCGCGGCGGGCAAGGCCCGGAGCATCGGCCTCTCCGAGGCGGGCGTCGAGGAGATCAAGCGGGCGCAGAGCGTGCACCCGGTGGCCTCGGTGCAGTCCGAGCTGTCGCTGTGGACCCGGGACGCGCTGGCCGAGGTGCTGCCGTACACCGAGGAGCAGGGCATCGCCTTCCTGCCGTTCTCGCCGCTCGGCCGGGGCTTCCTGACCGGTGGGATCACCTCCATCGAGGAGCTGCCCGCCGACGACTTCCGCCGCCGGCTGCCGCGCTTCCAGCACGACGCGCTGCGGGCCAACCTGGCGCTGGTCGGGAAGGTCCGGGCGGTCGCCGAGCGGATCGGCGCCACCCCGGCGCAGGTCGCGCTGGCCTGGGTGCTGGCGCAGGGCCGGTACGTCTTCCCGATCCCGGGCACCAGGACGCCGCGCTACCTGGTGGACAACGTGGGGGCGGCCGGGATCGAGCTCTCGGCGGCGGACCTGGCCGAGCTGGACGCGCTGCCGGCCGCGACCGGCGAGCGCTACTGACGGCGGCGCTGCCCCCGTACCCGCGCCGTCAGCGCTCCCGCACCCACACCAGCTGCCGTCCGGTCTCGCCCGGAGCCCGGACGGCGGCCTCCGCGACCCGGTCCAGCCGGTAGCCGAGCTTGCGCGGGACGGCCGCGCTGGCGCCGTTCGCCCGGTCGCAGCGGATCTCCACCCGGGTGATCCCGGGCAGGGCCAGCGCGGCCTCGGTCAGCGCCCCGGCCGCGGCGGTGGCGATGCCCCGGCCGACGTGCCCGGCGGCGACCCAGTAGCCGATCTCCAGCGCGCCCGGGCCGATCCGCCCGTGCAGGCCGAAGGCGCCGATCACGCCGCCGGGCTCGGCGTCCAGGCCGGCCAGGTACATGAAGTCGGTGCCGGCCTCCCAGGCGGCCGCGCCGGCCCGGGTCAGCGCGGCGGTCCGGGCCCGGGAGGGGGCCTCGGCCGCCCACTCCATCCAGGGCCGCAGGTGGTCCAGGTTGGCGCGGACGGCCTGGTTCAGCGCCGCCGTGTGGCTGCTTCGGCGGCGCCGCAGCCAGAGGCCGCCGGGCAGCCGCAGCCGTTCCGGCGGCCGCCCGGCGGTCGCCC
>NZ_JBHVEU010000352.1:0-9222 GCF_042802075.1 Kitasatospora sp. NPDC057518 | reverse complement strand
TCGCCCTGCCCGTCCCCCGTCTGCGGGCGTAAGGGGGGTGGGCCCGCCCCGGGGCCCGGGTGGGCACCCACCGGCGGTCAGAGGGCTACGGCGTCAGGACTGCGGCCAGGCGTCCGTGAAGTAGCCGAACAGGTCGGCGATGATGTCGGTGCTGCCGACGTGGTTGTAGATGTCGACCTTGCCGTCCGCGCCGACCGGCGTGGTGACGTGGTTGGGCACGGTCTGGCCGGCCAGCAGGTTGAGGTTGCTGGTGCCGGGGCGCGGGGCGCCGTGGGCGTGCACGGTGAGGTAGCTGTCCTCGGTGGTGTTGGTGGACGTCACGTTGAGGACGGCCGCCCGGGCGCCGGCCGGGATGCCGCCGACGACGGTGGTGCTGTCCGGGCCCGGCTTGGCGAACGGGCCGGTACGGGTGTCGGTCAGGCGGACGGGCACGGTCGGCGTGTACGTGGCCTTGCCGTTCGGGGAGTAGTACCCGAAGACGTCGAGGATCACGTGGGTGGAACCGTTGTGGTTGTACACGTTGACGGTGCCGTCCGGGCCGACCGGGACGATGACCTGGTTGGCCTTGTCCTTGCCGGGCTCCGGGTTCAGGTTGGAGCTGACCGGCTTGGTCCCGCCGCCCGCGTACACCTTGAGGTGGGTGTCGGTGGCAGTGTCGGTGCTGGTCAGGTTGAGCACCACGGACGTGGCGTCCGCCGGGACGCCGCCGACGCCCGCGACCTTCACCGCACGCGTCTCGCCGGACCCGAGCTTGCTGCTCTCCCGGGTGTCCACCAGCCGGCTCGGCGCCAGCGGAGTGAACAGGTCGCCGCCGTTGGGGCGGTAGAAGCCGACGACGTCGACGATCACCTCGGCGCGGCCGGAGTTGAGCAGGGTGCTGATCCGCTTGGCGTCGCCGATCGGCACGGTGACCAGGTTGGACGAGGTGCGGCCGGCCGCCACGTTGACGTTCGAGGTGATCGGGCGGGCCTGGCCGGTCGGCCAGACGGTGAGGTGGGTGTCCTCGGTGGCGTCGGTGACAGTCACGTTCAGGACGACCGTGGTGACGTTCCCCGGCACGCCGTTCGCCCCGGGCGCGCTGCCGGTCGGGACCGTGAAGGGCACCTCGGCGCCGCCCCGGAGGTCCAGGTTCGGGTCCTGGCGGGTGTCGACGAGCCGGTACGCCTCCGTGCGCAGGAACCCGGTCGGGGCGTACGCGGCCCGGAAGGGGTACGCGGCGGTGCTGGTGCGGCCGGCGGTGTCGGTGACCGTCACCGTGACCGTGTAGTCGCCCGGCGAGGCGTACCCGTGGACGACCGCGTCCAGGGTGTTCCGGGTGACGGCGGGGGTCCCGTCGCCGTAGTCCACCACGACCTTGGAGACCTGCCACGGCGAGGATGTCCCCGACAGGTCGACCCGCACGCCCAGCGGCGGGGCGTCGGCCGTGTCGAACCGGTCCGGGACGACCTGCTGGACGGTGGCGCCGGCGGTCAGCGGCCCGGGGGCCGTGACCTGCACCTGTACGCCGTACCCGCCGGTGAACGGCTGGCCGCCGCCGGTGTCCACGGTGACGTTCGCGGAGAAGGTGCCCGGCTTGGTGTAAGTGTGCTTGACCACCGGGGAGTTCGAGGTGACCGCCGGGGTGCCGTCGCCGAAGTCGTAGCGGTAGGTCATCACGGAGGTCGGCCAGTGGGCCTTCTCCGGGCCCGTGGTCGCCGTCAGCGTGATCTCGGTGCCGTACGGGGCCCGCTGCTGGTCGGCCGTCAACTGGGCCGAGGTTATGGGCTCCTGGCGCTCGGTCGCGCCGCGGTCGTGGTAGCCCAGGCCGGTGCCGAGGTTCGGCCGCGACGGGTCGTCGGCCGGGTGCGCGGCCGGCACGAAGCCCGGCGCGGTCTCGTCGGCGGAGTCGACGACCTCGCTGTTCAGCGCGCTGCCGGACTGCCAGCGCGGCACCACGTAGTCGTGCTTGCCGGCCCGGCCGTCGGTCGCGGCGGCGAGCGACTCGGGCGTCTGGTACCGGGTGCCGGCCCAGACGTACGGCGTGCCGTTGCCGGAGTTCGTCCAGTACGGCGCGACGGTGTTCGAGCCGGCCCGGGTGTCCTTCGCCGAGGCGGCGGAGACCACGATCTCCGCACCCTCGGGGTTCGGGCAGGAGTACGGCGCGGAGGGCGAGAAGTGGTTGCGCACCACGTTGTTGAAGAGGTTCGACCCGGAGGAGTCGCCGGCCAGCTCGATGCCGGCCGTGCAGCCGTCGGCCACCGTGTTGTTGGTGAGGGTCGTCCCGGGGCTGTCGACGGCCTTGATCCCGGAGGCCTCGGTGCGGACCACCGTGACCCGGCTGGAACCGGTGACCAGGACCTCCCGGGCGTGCATCGACTCCACCACGACGTCGTGCACACCGGACAGCCGCACGTCGCCGCCCACCGCGGTGCCGCCGGCCGCGCCCCGGATGGTGATGGGCCGGCCGGGCTCGCCCGACTTCGTGACCGCGGTGCCGGAGCCGAACGTGCCCCGGGCCACCTCGACGGTCTGCCCCGGCAGCGCCGCCGCGGCGGCCGCGTTGACGGAGCAGAACGGCTTCGCCGCCGTCCCCGTCCCGGAGTCCGAGCACGCCGGGTCCCAGGCGTCGACCCGCAGCACCCCGGGCGCGTCGGCGGCGGAGCCGGTGGTGGCGGCGGAAGCCGTGGTGGCGGCGGTGGGAATGCCACCGAGCACGGTGACGAGGCCTGCGGCGAGCAGGCCCTTGGTTCGGTTGGGGCGCACGGTGCGGTCCTCCGAGAAGGGACAGGAGTCTGACCTGGTGGGCACGGGCCCGGTCGGGTGGGTCAGGCCGCGTGGATCGCAGGCAGAGTAATTATGACGAGGGCTCCGACGGACTTGATCACCGCCCCCACCTGCGGTGTCGTATCCCATGAGGCGGGACCGGACGTCCCGGACAGTTCGGATGATTCGGACCGCCGAGGGCGCGGGCCGGGGCCCCGCAGGATCAGGTCGTCCTCTGCGGAGACCCGGCGTACGACCCCTGTCAGGCGTTGACCAGAACGATCTTGCCGGTCGCGTGGCCGCTCTCGCCGAAGTGGTGCGCCCGTGCGACCTGGTCGAGCGGGAAGGTGTGCACCTGGGGGAGCGCGAGGCGTCCGGTGGCGATGAGCTCGCCGAGGTCGGCGAGGACGTAGAGGGCCCGGCCGTCGTCGCCGCGGCTGAACGCCACCCGGTGCTCACGGGCGCCGGCGACGTCGGAGAGGGTGACGACGCGCTCGGGGCCGCCGGTGAGGTCGACGAGGTCGGGCAGTGCTCCGCTGCCGGCGACGTCGAGTGCGCGGTCGACCCCGCCGGGCGCGAGCGCGCGGACCGCCGGCACGAGGGTCGGGCCGTAGGCGACGGGTTCGGCTCCCAGCCCCCGGACGTACGCGTGCCTGGCCGGGCCGGCGGTGCCGATCACCCGCGCGCCGCGGGCCACGGCGAGTTGGACCGCGGCGCTGCCGACGTTGCCCGAGGCACCGTTGACGAGGAGCACGGTGCCGCCGCCCACGCCCAGCCGGTCGAGTCCGCGCGCCGCGGTCTCGAGGGCGGCGGGCAGGGCGGCGGCGTCGGCGAAGCGGACGGACGCGGGCAGCGGCGCCCAGTACGACAGCACGGCCAACTCGGCCTGGGCGCCCCCGTGTTCGGACAGGCCGACGACGCGGTCGCCGACGGACACGTCGGTGACGCCCTCGCCGACCTCGTCCACGACACCGGCCGCCTCGTGTCCCAGCGTCTGCGGCAGTCCCTCGTCCATCAGGCCCGCGCGCTTCTTCCAGTCGCTGGCGTTGACGCCGGCGGCGCGTACCGCGACGCGGATCCGGCCGGGGCCGGGGTGCGGGTCGGGAAGGTCCACGACCTCCAGGACCTCGGGGCCGCCGAAACGGCTGAACCGTACTGACTTCATCGTGGACTCCGTTCCGAACGGCAGCGGTGGGACACCGGGTTGAACACGGCGGCAGGCCGGTCCCCGCTGTCAGGCGAGGCGCTCGCCGTCGTAGAAGACGCCGCCGGTGGGCCCGTCGGCGGGCAGGGTCGCGGCCCAGGCGACCCACACGGCGCTCTCCGCGGCGGGCCGGTCCTCCTCGTCGATGACGACCCGGCCGCACCCGCCGACCGACCGGCCGGCGACTGACCGGAGCGGGGCCGCTCTCGTCACTCCGGCAGCGAGATGCCCAGTTCCCGCAGGCGGGGCAGGCAGGCTTCGAGGCACTGCTCCACCGAGGCGGCATCGGTGCGCACGAGGATGTCGTCACGCAGCGGGGCGCCGCTGGCCACGAACGTCCACGGCTTGCGCTGCTCCGCCATCCGTTCGGCGTCGGCCTTGAGCAGCACGGTGATGCCCTGTTCGGCCAGTGCTTCCATGATCGCCAGTACGTCCACCGGTGGTCTCCCCCTCGTGAAGTGCGTCGAAGGTGCTCGAACGCGCCACGGTGAACCTACCGGTCGAGGCCGGGCAGCGACGGCCAGGGCCCGGACGGATGATCCGCCCGGGCCCCGGCGCTGGTGGAGGCGGGCCGGTCAGGCGCCGGGCACGCTGACGTAGCCGGAGATGTGGAACTTCTGCCCACCGCCGCGGGCGTCCGCGGGCTTGACGTGGTGGTGCGTCACCTTGTCCCCGACGTTGCCCTCGACGGTGTCGATGGTGCCGTCGTGGTTGACGGCGACGACGACCCCGACGTGGCCACCCTTGGCGTAGGCGGGCGGACCGTAGACGACGAGGTCGCCGGGGACGGGGGTGTAGGGGCGCTCGCCGCGCGCGGGCTGCCGGTTGTGGAAGAGGTGGTGCTCCTGGCCCCACTTGCCGACGCCGCGTCCGGACAGGGTGGTCGGCGCGGGCTTCACGCCGGCCTGGTGCCAGGTCCAGTCGGCGAACGCGGCGCACCAGGCGGTCTTGGCGCACTTGCTCTGCTTCTCCGTCCCGTCGGCGTAGGCGAAGTACTTGTCGCACGTGCCGGTCTTCTCGGGATCCTGGCCGGCCGGGGTGATCTGGCCGCGGGCGATGGAGACGATCCGCTCGCGCAGCGCGGAACGGGCGGTGGCGCCGTCGGACACGGTGGCGGTGTCGGTCGCGGAGTCGGCGTCGGTGGCGGTCCGGACGGCGTGCGCACCGGCCGGGAGGGGGCCGATGGTGGCCGCGGCGGCGGTACCGAGGCCGCCGAGCGTACCGGCGGCCACCAGGGCGACGGCGGCGGTCCTTCCGGCGCGGCCCACGAGGGCGGCGAGCAGACGCGAGCGTGTCATGTTCATGATCTCTCCTTGGATGCGCCCTCCACCACCCCGGGCAGGCCGCGGCCTGCCCCGGAGACGGGAGGGGGTGGGGTTTCCGCCGGGGATGCGCCCTCCGGCCGACCACCACGATTGCACGCCCGACCGCCGGACTCCTACGCTGTGTGAACGCCTGGTTACCCATGCATATGCGGAGCGCCTCCGCACGGCCCTGACCTGGGCCTACGCACAGCCGAGGGAAGAGGAACCGAGCCGATGACGCACAACCGGCCGCCGCAGGCAGCCGATGAACCGGACCAGCCGACGGCCGCCGCCGCCCGCGCCGAACTGGCCCGGACGCTGCGGAGGTGGCGTCAGGAGGCCGGGAACCCCACCCAGGTGACCGTGTCCCGGCGCACCGCGATCGCCCAGACGACCCTCTCCCGCTACGAGAACCCCGACGGCAGGTACCCGGCACCGGAAGCGGCACTCCACTCCCTGGCCGCGTACTACGCGGTCGCCGACGGCGAGCTCGTCCGCGCGCTCGGGCTCAGGGCGGCGATCGACGGCGGAGCAGGCGGCGCGCAGCCACCGGAGCCGGTACCGGAGCCTGCGGCGGCGACCGCACCGGAGGCACCGGTGCCCGGCACTGAGCCGACGGCCGGTCAGGAGCCCGGTGGCAGGCGACGGAGCCGGGCGGCGTGGGCCGCCGGGGGCGCGGCCGTGGCAGCGGCCGCCGCCGGCGCGCTCCTCTACGCCCTGGCGGGCCCGGACACCGGCGCCACCGTCGCGCCCGCCCCGCGGGCGATGCCCGCACCCACGGCGGCCGCCTCCTGCGACGGGGCGTCCTGCCTGCACGTCGACCCGGTCGGCACCGTCTGCGACCGCGACGCCGCCACCGCCGCGGCCGACCGCGACTTCGGCGTCCTGATCGAACTGCGCTACAGCCCCTCCTGCCACGCCGCCTGGGCCAAGATGAGCGGCGGCTCCCCCGGCGACCGCGTCCAGGTCTTCGGCACCCCGCCCGAGCAGGAGGAGTACCGCCAGCAGTCCGGCCACGACGCCCACAGCAAGATGGTCCGCGCCGCCCGCCCCGCCGACGCCCGCGCCTGCGCCGTCGTCGACAACCGGGGCACCGTCTGCGCCGCACGCCGGGAAGCCCCCACGGGATGACGCGGGAGAGCGGGCACAGCCGGGTCGGCGAGCCGCTCGGATGGAAGCCGACGGTGACCGCCCGTCAAGGACGAACGGATCCGGCGTACTCCCCCCTCGCGATCCGGGGATACGAGGTCCAGACGTCGTCCCCGCGGCGCGCGGCGTGCTGAGGCCCACGGTTCACACACACGCCCGCAGTTCCGCGATGTCCAGCGGTGGCAGCCGTGACAGCTCGGCGTCGGCGGCGGCCGTGGCGACGGCGTAGCGGGAGTCGGCGAGGAGGGCCGTGACGGTGTCGGCGATCTCGTCGCGCGTCGCTGTGAGTTCCAGCGCGCGGCCGAGGCCGTGCCCGGCGAACGCGGTGGTGTTGCCGGGCTGGTCGGCGAGGACGCCCAGGCCCAGGACGGGTGTCGTCGCCTGCACCGCGTCGAGCAGGGAGGCCCGTCCGCCGTGCGTCACGAACAGGTCCACCTGACGCAGGATCGCGGGCTGCGGGACGTACTGACGACCATGATGCGGGGGTCCGCGCTCGGCAGGTCCCGCGCGAGGTGTCCGGCGGACACGATCGCCTCGCAGCCGGTCGCGGAGAGGGCGGCCATGACCTCCCGGTACACGCTCCTCACGATGCCGCGCAGACCGGGCATCGCGGTGGTCAGGGTGCCGAGGCTCACGTAGACGAGCGGGCGGGAGGAGGCGGGACGGTCCGGCCGCTCAGGGACGGTGGTCCGGAACGCCGCGACGGTGCGCCGGACCGCGCGGGCCGATGACGAAGTCGAGTGCGGACACGTGCGACGGTATCGGCTCGGCGGTGACGGCTATCCGTAGGGCCATGGGGACTCCAAGCAGCGTTCTGCGGGCGCGCGGAATCCGGGCCCGCTTGCCGAGGTCGGCGGGTTGCGACGGGGCGTCAGGAACCGGCACCGGGTGACGGCGGCTTCCTCGACGGGGCCGGGCCCGGACCGTCCTGACGGCCCAGGACGAGGACCTGGAAGGCCGCGCCGCCGTAGGCGACCAGGAGCCGGGCGATCCTGCGGGGCGTGCTGCGCATGCTGGTGTGCCTGCTCTCGTAGGGTGCTGTCGGTCTTTCGGAGGGTGCTGTCGGCTTGTCGGAGGGAGCCCGGGTCACCAGGAGACGGCGTCGTCCAGCGACTGCTGCCAGTAGCCGACCTTGAGGGAGTCGTCCACGTAGGCGCCCTCCGCGGGCAGCGACGGGTGGGCCCCGGTGCCGACGCTCTCGTTGCCGGAGGGGCCGTGGAAGTAGACGGTCAGCGAGTTCACGGTGTGGCCGTTCGAGCCGTCGGTGCCGTCGGTGGAGGACAGGTTCACGGAGGCGTAGCCGGACTCGCCGGGCTGGAGGGTGACGACGGCCTGCGGCTTCGAGTCGGTGATGACGGGGGGTACGGACTGGGCCTCACCGAAGCGGACGGCCGGGTAGCCGTAGAGGTAGCAGGTGCCGGAGCCGGTGTTGGTGACCGTGAGCAGCAGGTGGTTCACGGGGCGGTTCAGCGGGGCGGCCGTGGTCGCGGTGTTGGAGCCTTCGCAGGTGGCCGGCTCGGCGGCCGCGGGGGCGGCGGGGGTCTTCGGCGTCGGGGTGCCGGTGGCGGGCTTCGGGGCGGTGGGCCGGGGTGCGGCGGCCGGCTCCTGACTGGCGGACCCGGTGGTGCCACCGGCGTCGGCGGACGGGGCCATGGAGGTCGAGGCGGACGCAGCGGCGGGCGTCGCAGCCCTGAGCGAGGGGCCGGTCGCCGTATCGATGACCCCGCTGTCGTTGCACGCGGTGAGCGAGAAGGCTGCGACCACGACGCTCGCGGCGGCGCTGACCAGACGGGTGCGGGAGGTACGGACGGACATGTGGTCGTGCCCCTTTCGGCATGGGCTCGGGTGCTGCGTCGGTCGGACGGCCGAAGCCTGCGCGACGGTCCGTCCCAGCCGCCACGTCTGGCGCCGCACCAGGGAGGGTGGGACGGCGAAGGGGGCTCTGACCAGCGGGAACGAGGCCGGCCTGGAACGCCGGAATGGGACGCGGAGGGCACGGGCGAGAGGACGGACGGGGCGGCTGCCGGAGGGCACGGGGCCGAGGCGCCTCGCGTGTCGTCGGGCCTCGCGAGCGCGTCTAGGGTGTGGGAGCTATGCGACTGGTCGAGATGGAGACAGCCCGGCAGGACTGGAAGGGCATGCTGTGCGGCTGCGGCGGTTCGGCGGAGCACCTGGCCCGGGATCTGCTGCGGCTCGCGGGCGGGGGGTCCGGGGCGGAGCCGGGCCAGGTCGACCTCGAATGGCATGTCTGGTCCCCGGTCGTCCTGTGGGAGCCGGCTCCCGCGGTGGCGTCCGTTGCGCTGGCGGCACTGGCCGATGACGTCGCACCGGCGGCCCGCGCGCGGTTCCTCGAGCTCCTTCAATGCCTGGTGGCGGGCGAGGGCACGGACGCGGAGTCCGCCCGACGAGGACTCGATCTTCCGGAGCTGTGCAGAAACGTTGCCGCGCAAGGTCTCTGGCTGCTCTACGGGGAGGTGATGGCGAATCGGTCCCTCGTCGGGGCGGGCACCGCCTTCGAGATCCTCACGGTGGTGGAGCCCGACAGGGCTCGCCTGCACCGTGTCCGGGAGCTCGCGGCCGACTGGCTGCCCGTGTGCTGCCGGACCGGCCTGTGCGATGACGACCTGTGGGCCCTCGACCGCTGACCTCGCCGGAGCCGTGGCCGCGCTGCCGTGGACGAGCCGCGCTGCCCGCTGCCGGGCGTCCGCGGCTCGTCTCCCTTCCGGAGGACGGGGTCAGGGGGCCGGTGACCGCTTGCCCGACACCCCGGCGGCTCGGTGGCACAGCTCGACGAGGGAGCCGAGGAACTGGCCGCCGTACGCG
>NZ_JBHVEU010000351.1:0-9244 GCF_042802075.1 Kitasatospora sp. NPDC057518 | reverse complement strand
GGCGGTACGCCGCCCACCGGGGCCTCCGGGTTTGTCCGGTCACCCGAGCGGGACCTCCAACTGCCGGGCCAGGTCCGCGACCAGGGCGTCCAGCCAGCCCCGGACGGTGCCCGGGTCGAACAGGTCGGCGTCGTACTCGACCTGCCCGAGGTAGCCGTCGGCGTCCGGGGTGAGCGAGAACGCGCAGTCGGCGCGGGCGGAGTGGCCGGGGATGTCCTCGATCTCGGCGGTCAGGCCGGGGAGGTCGAGGCCGATCGGCGGGGTGCTCTGGACGGCGAGCACGACCTGCGGGTAGCCGACGGGCATGGGGACGCCGCGCTCCCGCAGCGGTTCGACCAGCAGGCCGAACGGCATCAGGGAGTGGTCGAGGGCGGAGGCGATCGCCTCGGCGGCGTGGTCCACCAGGGCCCCGAACCCGCTCTCGCTCCGGGTGGGCACCAGGATCGGCATGCTGCTGGTGAGCAGGCCGACCACCCGTTCGTCGGCCGGCCGCCTGCGGTTGGCGTTGGAGAGCAGGATCAGTGTCTCCGACGCGCCGCTGAGCGAGCCGAGCAGCCGGGCGAAGGCGGCGACGACGACGGCCGAGGCGGTGGTGGAACGGGCGGCGGCGTAGCGCCCGACCGCCTCGGCCACCGCCGCCGGGACCCGGAACTCGGCCGTCTCGCCGAGCCCGGAGCGCTGCTCGGGACGCGGCCGGTCGGTGGGCAGGTCCGCCGCGAGCGAGGCGCCGCCGAGGACCTCGGCCCAGTGGTCGGCGGCCGCCGCCATGGAGGCCCGGTTGACCACCGTCCGCTCCCAGCAGGCGTGGTCGGTCATCCGGCCGGCCTCCCCGGGCAGCGGCCCGCCCGTACGGTAGAGCGCGCTCAGGTCGGCCAGCACGGTGGCCAGCGACCAGCCGTCCACCGCGATGTGGTGGATGGTCAGCAGCAGCACCCACTCCTCCTCCGCCGGGCGCAGCAGCCGGGCGCGCAGCAGCGGGGGTGCGGTCAGGTCGAACGGGCGGGCGACCTCGGCCTCCAGGGCCGCGGCGAGGGCCGCGTCCCGTTCGGCGGGCGCGAGCCCGCGCAGGTCGTCGACCGGGACGTCCAGCGGGGTGTTCGGGAGCACCTGCTGGAGCCCCCCGAGCTCGGTCTCCAGGAACCGGGTCCGCAGGCTCTCGTGCCGCTCGGTCACCGCCGTCAGCGCGGCGGCCAGCCGCTCGGGCTCCAGCGGCCCGCGCAGGGTGATCCGGTGGGTGATGTTCCACACCGCCGGATCGGCCGCCGCGCGGTGGGCCTTGCGCAGCCGCCACTGGGTCACCCCGGCGGGGGCGGCGGACAGCGCCGCCCCGTCGCCGGTGAGGGTGGTCAGCAGCCGGTCGCGGTGGGCCCGGACGAGGCCGGTGACCTCCTCGTCCATCGCCCCCGCGGGGGCCAGGTAGCCGAGCTTCTCACCGGTGGTGCGCAGCACGATCTCGCGCTCGTCGAGCAGCTTGAGGAGCCGCGCCCACCCTTCGTCCGTCTCCTCCGCCGTGCTCATGTCCGGTGTGCTCACAGGGTGCCCTCCTCGAAGGCCGGGGCCGGGGCCTGCTCGGCGGCCGGCTGGTGGGCGGCCATCGCGCGGATGGTCGGGCGGCGGAAGAAGTCCAGGACGCCGATCCGCACGCCGGTCTCCTCGCGGACCCGGTTCAGCAGCCGGGTGGCGGCCAGGGAGTGCCCGCCGAGGTCGAAGAAGGAGGTCTCCACCCCGGCGGGGCGGCCGAGCTCCTCCTCCCAGAGCTGCTGCAGCGTGCGCTCCAGCCCGGTGGCCGGGGCGGCCTGCGGCTCGTCCGCGCCGAGCGGGCGCGGCTCGGGCAGGGCGGCGGTGTCCAGCTTGCCGTGCGGGGTGAACGGCAGGGTGTCGACGGTGGCCCAGAGGCTCGGGACCATGTAGTCGGGCAGCAGGTCGGCCAGGCGGTCGGCGATCCCGGGCAGGTCGGCGGCCGCGCACCTGACGTACCCGGCGAGCACGGTGCCCGCCGGGGTGCGGCGTGCCGTCACGGCGGCGGCGTGCACGCCGGGCAGGCCCAGCAGCACGGTCTCGATCTCGCCCGGCTCGACCCGGTAGCCGCGCACCTTGACCTGGCGGTCGGCCCGGCCGAGGTACTCCAGGCGGCCGTCCGGGCGCCAGCGGCCGAGGTCGCCGGTGCGGTAGCTCCGGCCGTCGGGGGTGTCGGTGAAGACGGCGGCGCTCTCCTCGTCGCGGCCGATGTAGCCGATGCCGACCTGGACGCCGAGGGCGTGGATCTCGCCGACCGCGCCGGGCGGCACCCGGCGTCCGGAGGCGTCGAGCAGCACGATCCGGCTGCCCGGGGTCGGGCGGCCGATCGACGCGTACTCCGGGCCGTCCGGTTCGATCTCACCGGCCGTCAGCGCGTGGGTCTCGGTCGGGCCGTAGTGGTTGACCAGCCGGCAGCCGGGGTTGCGGCCCAGGAAGGCCCGCAGCCCGGGGGTGAGCAGCACCTGCTCGCCGCCCGAGATCAGCTCCCGCAGGTGCGGCACCGGCTCCTCGCCGAGCGCGTCGGCCAGTGCGGCCAGCGGGGTGTACGGCAGGTGGACCCGTTCGGCCCGGGTGGCCCGGACGACGGCGGCCAGTGCCGTCACGTCGTAGCGGGTCTCCTCCTCGATCAGCAGCAGGGTGCCGCCGCCGGCCAGCGTGGTGAGGATCTCCTGGACGCTGACGTCGAACCCGCAGGAGGCGTACTGGAGGGTGCGGGCCGCGGGGTGGTCGGCGACGTTCCAGGCCACGAAGTGGGCCAGGGCCAGCGAGTGCATCAGCACGCCCTTGGGGCGGCCGGTGGACCCGGAGGTGTACAGCAGGTACGCGGGCGCCTGCGCCGAGGGGGCGGGCAGCGGGGGCAGCGCGGCGGGGTCGGCGTCGGCCGGGGCGGTGCCGGTGAGCACCGTCGGCACGGTCAGGCCGAGCTCCTTCGGGGCGTCGTCCGTGGTGGTGAGCAGCACGACCGGCGCGCTGTCCTGGACGATCAGCCGGCAGCGCTCGGGGCCCTGCAGGACGTCGACCGGGACGTGGACGGCGCCGAGGCGCAGGATGGCGAGCAGCCCGGCCACCAGGTCCAGCGAGCGGGGGAGCAGCACGCCCACCCGGCTGCCCTCGCGGACGCCGGCCGCGAGCAGCCGGCCGGCCAGGTCCTCGGAGCGGGCCAGCAGCGTCCGGTAGTCCGTCTCGCTGCCGTCGGCGGCGACCACCGCGGTCTGTTCGGGCCGCTCGGCCGCGGTCGCGGCGATGGTGGCCAGCGGGTGCTCGGGGTCCTGGGCGGCGGCCGGCCCGCACTCCAGGGCGGTGTCGGCGGGCGCCACGGCCAGTTCGGCGAGCGGGCGCTCCGGGTCGGCGACGGCGGCCGTGAGCAGCCGCTCGAAGGCGCCGAGCAGCCGGTCGACGGTGGCCCGGTCGAACAGGGTGTCGGCGTACTCCACGTGGCAGCGGATGCCATCGGGCAGGCTGGTCAGGAAGAGCGTCAGGTCGAAGGCGGCGCGGTCGGCGACGTGGTCCAGCGGACGGGCCGTCACCCCGGGCAGGTCCAGCTCGAAGACCATGTGGTTCTCGAACTCGACCATGACCTGGAACAGCGGGTTGCGGCTGGTGTCGCGCTGCGGGTTCAGCTCCTGCACCAGCACCTCGAAGGGCAGCTGCTGGTGCTCGTAGGCGTCCAGCGCGGTGGACCGGACCCGGCCCAGAGCCTCGGCGAAGGCCGGCTCGCCGGACAGGTCCAGGCGCAGCGCCAGCGTGTTGACGAAGAACCCGACCAGGTCCTCGGTGCCCTCGGCCCGGTTGGCCACCGGGGTGCCCAGCACGATCTCGTCCTGGCCGGCGTAGCGCTGCAGGACGCCGGCGAAGCCGGTCAGCAGCACCATGAACAGGGTCGAGCGCTTGGACCGGGCCAACTCCCGCAGGCCGTCTGAGAGTTCGGCGGGCAGGTGGTGGACGAAGGAGCGGCCGCGACCGTCCGGCACCGCGGGGCGCGGCCGGTCGGTGGGCAGGGCCAGCACCGGCAGGTCGCCGCCGCCGAACACCTTGCGCCAGTGGGCCAGGCTCTCGTCGTACTCGCCCTCGGCGACCCGGGCCCGCTCCCGGGCGGCCTCGGCCGCCGGGCCGGTGGTCAGCACCGGCAGGTGGGCGGCCCGGCCCTCCTGGGCGGCCAGGTACAGCTCGCCCAGCTCGCGGGTGATCACCACGGTGGACAGGGTGTCGATCACGATGTGGTGCATCGACAGGACCAGCACGTGCCGCTCGGCCGCCTGCTCCAGCAGCAGGGCCCGGAACAGCGGGCCCTCGGCCAGGTCGAAGCGGTGCGCGCCCTCGGCGGCGACCAGGTCGGCGACGGCGTCCTCGGCGGCCGGGTCGGCCGTGATCCGCTGAAGGACCGGGCCCGCGGGCGGCGCCAGCACCTGCTGGAACGGTTCGCCGTCCTGCTCCCGGAAGACGGTGCGCAGCGCCACGTGGCGTTCGACCAGCCGGCGCAGCGCGGTGTCCAGCGCCTGGGGGTCGAGCGGGCCGTCCAGGGCGATCGCCTTGACCTCGTTGTACTGGCCGCCGTCGGGCAGCATCCGGTGCAGGAACCACATCCGCTGCTGGGCGTACGACAGTCGGGCGCCGCGCAGGGTGTCCCGGCGCAGGACGTCGAGCTGCGGCAGCCCGGTCGCCACCAGTTCGGGGGAGAGGCCGAAGTCCACGAAGGCGGCGATCTCGTCGGCGCCGGCCGCCCGCAGCTCGGACAGCACCCCCTGGACGCTCTCCGGCGTGCCGATCAGCGCGCGGGAGGCGCAGTACCGCTCGTACGCGCGCTCCAGCACGTACTCCAGGTCCTCCTCGCGGGCGTTCGCGAAGTCCAGGGTCAGGCCCAGGCTGTTGGCCATCTGCCCGAACAGCGAGAGCGAGGAGCGCAGGTAGTGGCAGAACGGCCGGTAGGCCTGCTCGCGCGCGGTGGCCAGGTCGGTGCCCAGGTAGGTGTGCACCAGCACGACCACCCGGCCGGCCTCGGGGTCGAGGCCGTGCTCGGCGCGGGTGCGCCGGTAGACCGCGATGTTCTCGGCCAGCTGGGCGACGTCCTGGGTCATCAGGTTGGTGATGACGCCGAGGTCGTGCCGGGCCGCCTCGCGGAAGCTGTCCGGGTTGCCGACGATCGCGGTGAACATCGGCGGCAGGTCCTGCAGCGGGCGCGGGTGGAGGGACACCTCGATCGGCTCACCGTTGCCGTTGCGGCCCTGGTAGGGCTCGCCGCGCCACAGCGACCGGACGGTGTCGATCTGCCGGTGCATCAGCTCCTTGTGGCTGCCGTAGCGCTCGGGGAAGAACAGGAAGTCGTTGGGGTGCCAGCCGCTCGCGCACCCCAGGCCGACCCGGCCGCCGGACAGGTTGTCGACCACCGACCACTCCTCGGCCACCCGCACCGGGTGGTGCAGCGGCAGCACGGCGCAGCCCGCGTTCAGCCGGATCCGGCTGGTCTCCCGGGCCAGGGCGGCGGCCAGCACCGAGGGGTTGGGGAAGATGCCGCCGAAGGAGTGGAAGTGGCGCTCCGGCAGCCAGACGGAGTGGAAGTCGTGCCGGTCGGCGAAGCGGGCGCTCTCCAGGACGATGCGGTACTTCTCGTCGTCCGGGGAGTCCAGCGGGTAGTCGCCGAAGAAGTAGAGGCTGAAGTCCACCGGCCGCTGCGGGTCGCTGACCGGCTCGTACGGGAGCGCCGGGGCGGGGGCGCCGCCCACCGTCTCGGCGGGTACGGTCGCGGCGGGCACCGGGAGTTCGGCGGCCGGCCGCGGGGCCGGCAGGCGGACGCCGGGCGAGGCCGGGAAGAAGCCGCCGCGCCGCAGGTCGCGCAGCGACTCGCGGACCGCGTCGGTCACGAACTCCAGGTCGCCGTCGGTGTGGGCGGTGGAGAGGAAGAAGTTGCGCCACTCCCACACGTAGACCCCGCGGGTCAGCAGGTGCGGGAAGAGCAGCTCCATGTCGGCCCGGGGCTCGAACCGGAAGAGCGAGCCGAAGTGGGCCAGCCGCAGCGGGAACTCCTCCTCCTCGAAGAAGGTGTTCAGGGTGGTGGCCAGCTCGTCGGTGCGGGCGTTCAGCCGCTCCTGGAGGCCGGGGCCGGCCGTCTTGAGGTGGCGTAGCACCGCGCCCGCGGCGGTCATCGCCAGCGGGTGCTGGATGTAGGTGCCGCCGAAGAAGGTGGTGTCCTTGGGCGGGTAGCTGTCGTCCCCGTAGTCCCAGTGGCCGCCGTCGATCCCGTCCATGATGTCGGCCCGTCCGGCGATCGCGCCGATCGGGTAGCCGCCGCCCAGCACCTTGCCGTAGGTGGACATGTCCGGGGTGACGCCCCAGAAGCCCTCGGCGCCGCGCAGGTGCGGGCGGAAGCCGGTGAGCATCTGGTCGAAGACCAGCACGATGCCGAGCCGGGTGGTCAGTTCGCGCAGCGAGCGGACGAAGTCGACGGGCTGGCGGCCGGGGTGGCGGCTCTGCACCGGCTCGACCAGGACGGCGGCGATCCGGTCGCCGTGCTCCTCGATGACCTTGAGGCTCTCCGGGTCGCCGTACCGCAGCACCAGCAGGTCGGCGACCGCGCTGCCCGGGATGCCGATGGACACCGGGACGGTCTCCCGGTCGGCGCCGCGGCCCAGCGTCCGGCCCAGGGTCTGGTCGGAGTGGCCGTGGTAGGAGCCCTCGAACATGACGATCTTGTCCCGGCCGGTGTGCGCGCGGGCCAGCCGGATCGCCCCGGCGTTCGCCTCGGTGCCGGAGTTGGCGAAGGCGACCCGCTCGGTGCCGGTCAGCTCGGCCAGCAGCTCGGCGGCCTCGCCGGTCTCCGGGCCGCGCGGGCCCAGCCGCAGGCCCGAGGACAGGTGCTCGCGGACGGCCTCGGAGACGAACTCCGGGTCGTGGCCGAAGAGCAGGACGCCGAAGCCCATGGTGATGTCGACGTACGGGTTGCCGTCGACGTCCTCCAGCCGGGAGCCCCGGGCCCGGCGGGCGGCCAGCGGGTAGAGCATCTCCTTGGTGCCGGAGCGGAAGCCGACCACGGCGCGGCTGTCCGCCAGGGTGCGGCGGTGGCGGCGGGTGATCGCCTTGGAGGCGGTGGTGCGGGCGGTGAAGCGGGCGACCAGCTCGTCCACGTGGGCGCGCTGCTGGTCGGTCAGGCCGCCGGCGGCCATGCCGGACTCGCGGGAGACCGTCACCCGGGGGCCGTGCACCTGCGGGGCGGCCGGGGCCGGGCTCTCGGTGGCGGGTGCCTCGGCGGCGGGGGCGGGGGCGGGAGCGACGGCAGCGGGAGCGACGGCGGGCGTCGGGAGTGGCGCGGCGGCCGGTACGGCGGCCGGGGGCAGGGCCGCGGGCACGGGCGCCGGGGGGAGTGCGGGCGCGCCGCCGGCCAGCAGGCCGAGCTGGTCGCGCATCAGGTCGGAGAACTGGCCGAGCAGCGCGAGCTGGCGCTCGATCAGGCCGGTGCCGTCGGTGACCGGGGGCAGCGCGGCGGGGGCCGCCGGGGCGGCGGGCATGGGTGCGGGCGCGGCGGGTACGGGCTGCGGAGCCGGGGCCTGGACGAGCGGCGCCTGGGTGGCCGGTGCTTGTACAACCGGGGCCTGAACGGCCGGGGCCGGGGCGGCCTGGACGACCGGGGCCGGAGCCGCCACCGGTGCTGCCACCGGCTCGGGCACCGCCACGGGCTCCGGCTCGGCGGCCGGCAGCAGCGTGGCCAGCACGGCCGGCTCCAGCCGGGAGGCGATCAGCCCGGCCAGCCGGGCCGGGGTGTCGGCGTCCTCGAACAGCTCGCGCATCGACACCCGGACCCGGAACGCGCGCTCCAGGTCCCGGATCATGTTGATCATCGACAGCGAGTCGGCGCCCAGGTCGAAGAAGGGCTCGTCCACGCCGACCGAGTCCTCGTCGTAGCCGAGCTGGCGGGCCGTCTGCTCGACGACCTCCCGCAGCACGGCCTGCCCGGCCAGCTCCTCGGGGCTCGGGGTCGGAGCGGCGGCCGGTTCAGCGGCCGGAGCGGTCTGCTGGGGTGGGTCCTGGCGCATGGCGGGGTCCTCGGTGGTCGGCCGGTCGGGGGCGGTGAACCAGTGGCGGCGGCGTTGGAAGACGGTGGTGGGCAGCGGGACGCGGCGGGCCGGTCCGTCCGGCCAGTCCCGGGCGGCGGCGAAGCCGGCCCAGTCGAGCGGGACGCCGTACGACCAGAGCGCGGCCGCGGCGGTGTCGAACTGCTGCTCCGGGGAGGCGCCGCGCCGGCCGCCGGCGACGAAGTGGCGCTCCGGCAGCTCCCGGCGGCCCATGCCGGTCAGCGTCGGGTGCGGGCCGATCTCCAGGAAGAGCTCGTGGCCCTGCCCGTCCAGTGCGGCGAGGACCTGGTCGAACCGGGCGGTCTCCCGGGTCTGCCGGAGGAAGTACTCGGGCGTCGGGACGGTCCCGGGGGCCAGCACCTCGCCGCCGAGGTTGCTGACCAGCGGGACGGCCAGCGGCCGCAGCCGCAGCCGGGCCAGCTGGTCGCGGAAGGGGTCGAGCATCGGGTCGAGCAGGCGGGAGTGGAACGCCCGGTCGCTGGCCAGCCGTTCGGTGGTCACCCCGTCGGCGGCCAGCACGGCCTCGGCGGCGGCGATCTCGCGGGGCGGGCCGGCCAGCACGCACTGGCCCCGGCCGTTGACCACGGCCAGGTCCACGCCGGGCAGCCAGTCGCCGAGCCCGGCCAGCCGGTCCAGGCCGGCCGAGACCACCGTCATGGCGCCCGGTTCGGTCAGCCGGTGCATCAGCCGGCCGCGCAGCGCCGTCAGGAACATCCCGTCGGCCAGGTCGAGCGCGCCGGCCGCGTGGAAGGCCGCGTACTCCCCGGCGCTGTGCCCGGCGACGGCGGCGGAACGGAGCCCGAGCTCCTGCCAGAGCCGCAGGTAGGCCGCCTGGAGGGCGAACAGCGCGGGCTGCGCCGCCTCGGTGGTCCAGCCGTCCTCGGTGCCCTGCGGCGCGGGGTCGAGCAGCAGCGGCAGCAGCGGCGCGCCCCAGTTCTCGCGGTGCAGCCGGTCGCACTCGTCCAGGACGGCGCGGAAGGCCGGGAAGGCCCGGTACAGCTCGGCGGCCATGCCCCGGTACTGGGCGCCCTGGCCGGTGAAGAGCAGCACCGGCAGGACCTCGCCGCGTCCCACCTCGCCGCGGTACGCGGTGGGTACCGCCGGGCGGGTGATGAGCGGCCCGGGGATCGAGGTGCCGCGCGAGCTGGAGCTGACCTCGCTGC